>JALWKH010000260.1 GCA_026996635.1 Bacteroidales bacterium
CTTCAGACAAATTCATACTTTTACTCCTTTCCCATTCTTCCTTCAACAATCTTTCTACTTCTCTAGCCAAAGGTATTAAACTCTCATCAATGGAAATTTTCATTGTTTTTCCGAATAAAAATATGTCAATACCTTTTTTCTCCATTTATTTTTTGTTCGTTAATTTTTTTGAAATGTTGTCAATAGCCCGTATTAATTCATCAATTTCTTTAATAAATTCGTTTTTTTTGTCAGAACTAATCTTTTTTAAGTCTCCAAACGCCAAATCAAACTCTCTGTTGTTCAAGTCTTCGATAACCTTTTTCTGTTCTTCTACAGTTTTTTTCAAACTTGCCACTTGCTTCTCGAGTTCTTGTACCTTTTTGCTTTTTTCTTCGAGAAGTTCTAAAATTTTCTTGGCATTTGTTTCAACTTGGCTTGAAAACCAATAAATTTGTTCCTCCATATTCAATATGCAAAGTTAGTCTATTTTTTAAGTAAGTGATAGAGAAAATATGAAAAATTTTTTAACGGTTTTAGTTTTCTTATTTATCGGCAACAAGTTATATCCGCAACAATTTGTAAACCCTTTGGATACGCCAATGGTATTATCTGCAACTTTTGGGGAACTGAGACCAAATCATTTTCATTCGGGCATAGACATCAAAACCAACGAAGTTACGGGCAAACCTGTAAGGGCAATTGACAACGGGTACATTTACCGCATAAAAGTAAGTCCTTACGGATACGGCAATGCTCTTTACATAATGCACTACAACGGATACATAAGCGTTTACGGACACTTGTGCTGCTTTACCCCTGAAATAGACAGTGTGATAAAACACCAAATGTACAAAAAGCAAAAGAATTCAATTGAGTTCTTCCCTAAAGTCGGATTATATAAAGTAAAAAAAGGAGAAATAATTGCGTATTCCGGCAACTCGGGAAGTTCACAAGGACCACATTTACATTTTGAAATAAGAAAAGCAAAAAACGAACATCCGCTAAACCCGCTTAAATTTCGGTTGGCAGTTTACGACACAATCAAGCCTGTAATAAAATTTCTTGCATTATACGATATGAACGGCTTGGCTTACCAATATTTACCGCCGTTCTATAAATCAAAGTGCAAAGAAACAGGGTACATAGGAAAAGAGATAAAAAGTTTCTCGGCAAAAAATGACACCATAAAAGTAACTTCTGCCACAGGAATAGTATTGGAATCAATAGATTATGTCAATAATTCAAATAGTGTTTGCGGAGTTTACGGCATTGATGTAAAACTTGACGGCAAGCAAATTTTTAAATTCAACATTGATGAATTTTCATTCTACGAAACCCGTTATATAAACAGCATGATGGATTATAGATCTTATAAGCAAGAAAAAATAAAGGCATACAGGCTTTTTAAGCAACCCAACAACAGGCTTTCTTTTCTAAAAAAATCAGGCAAAGGAATAATACAATTGAAAGACACATCGACACACAAAGTGGAAATTTATGTTTATGATACTTACGGCAATACATCATATCTTACTTTCCTGATAAAAAAAGGCTTGATACCTCAACAAAAATTGCAAAACGGTACTCTTTTCAAGTGGAAAGAAACAAGCAATAAGCTAAAAGGCAACTTTTTTGAACTCAACGTGCCCGGCAAGGCTCTTTACGATGATATGATTATGATTGCAAAAGAAGATTCTTCTCGGGACAACAGGTATTTATCCCCCGTCATTGACTTTAGTTACGAATCTGCAATACCTTTGCATAAAAGATGCCGTTTTAAAATAAAACCTTACAAAACAATTCCTGCAGCATTACAACCAAAATTAACCATAGTCAAGTTAAACGGAAAAGGAATGTATGATGTAGGCGGGAATTATACCAAAAGCGGCTTTGTAGAAACAAAAATCAGAAATTTCGGCAAATTCACAATAGCTGCAGATACGATACCTCCACAAATCAGACCTTTAAATATTTACGATGGCAAAAGAATGAATGTGGAAAACATTATATTTAAGATTTCAGACGACCTTACCGGCATAGGCGGATATTCTTGTTTTATAGACGGGAAGTGGACACGAATCGATTATGACATAAAAGAACATAAACTGTACTGTAAATTTAAGGAAACCGTAAAAAAAGAAAATAAGTTACATAAATTAATTCTCACTGTTACAGATGAAAAAAGTAATTTTACGGTTTATAAAACAAATTTTATGTATTAAAATGAAACCGTTTTTATTGTTTTGTGGTCTATTGGTTAAAATTTAAATGCTTTGAGGAAGAAATTTTTAATAAATCTTGCACTGCTGCTGTTTGTCAATCTGCTTGTTAAGCCTTTTTGGATTTTCGGTATAGACCGCGGCGTTCAAAATGCCGTAGGTTCAGCCGAGTACGGATTATACTTCTCTCTATTTAATTTCTCTCTCATACTCAACATTTTACTTGACCTCGGCATCACAAATTACAACAACAGAAACATATCACAATACGATCATTTGGTCACAAAACATTTTTCAAATGTAGTAGTGTTGAAATTTTTACTTGGTATTGTTTATTTTGTCGTTAGTTTGGGTATTGCCGGAATAATAGGATATGACCGTTTACAAATAAAATTACTTGTCTTGCTATTGTTCAACCAGTTTCTTTTGTCACTCATCTTGTATATGCGTTCAAATATAAGTGCTTTGCAATATTTTACGACAGATAGTCTTATTTCCGTATTGGACAGGACGTTGATGATAATTATTGTAGGTATTTTATTGTGGGGACACGTTACCGATACACCATTTAAAATCGAGTGGTTCGTATATTCGCAAACAGCAGCTTACACTTTAACGGCAATTATCACTTTTATTATTCTGAACTCCAAAATAGAAAAAGTCAGGTTAAATTTCGATTTCAGTTTCTTTTTGGTATTCCTGAAAAAATCATATCCTTATGCCCTTCTTATTTTGCTAATGACTTTTTATTACAGGATAGACTCGGTTATGATAGAAAGGATGCTGCCCGACGGTAAAGAACAAGCCGGTATTTATGCACAATCGTTTCGTATATTAGATGCTGTTTCAATGATTGCCTTTCTCTTTTCAACCTTGCTATTGCCTATGTTTTCGAGAATGATTAAGGCAAAAGAAAACATTTCGGGCTTATTAAGCCTTTCGTTTCATTTGATTATTGTTCCCGCATTGATTTTTTCCATCACATCATATTTTTATGCAAAAGAAATCATAACATTACTCTATTATACACACATAAACGAATCATCGGAGATTTTTTCTTTATTGATGATTAGTTTCATTTTTATTTCAACAACCTACATTTACGGTACACTGTTGACAGCCAACGGAAGCATTAAAGAATTGAATTACATTGCAGCCGGAGGTATGATTACAAATGTTATTTTGAACTTAATTCTGATTCCGTCACACAAAGCATTGGGAGCAACAATTGCAAGCGTTATCACACAAGGCATAACAGCCTTACTACAAGCATATTATGCACACAAGATATTTAAACTCGGATTGCCGTTAAAGAAAATATTAAAACTTACTGTTTATGTTTTTTTAGTCTTTGCCATAACTTTTATAT
>JALWKH010000261.1 GCA_026996635.1 Bacteroidales bacterium
CAAAATTTATAATGTTTTCAACACTTTTCTGATTGATGGTGTTGCTGTTGTTGAAAACTTTTTGTTGTTGAGGTGTGCTGATTATCAGTTTGTTAGTGCTATTTGTGGTGTAATGTGGAAAAAAATGGAAAAAAATGTATTGAAATGGAAAATTTGATATATATTTACCAAAAAATAAAAGTGACCGGATTTGTAGGAGACATACGGGGAAAGGTAGATTCCAAGGGGAGAGTCGTATTGCCGTCCGCTTTCAAAAAGAAGTTGGAAGGCAATATTTCTAAATTTATTGTCAAGAAAGATATTTTTGACAATTGTCTCGTACTGTATCCTGAAGATGAATGGAAACGTCAAGTTGAAATAATCCGCAGTAGAATAAATCCATATAACCGTCAACATAATTTGTTTTTAAGAAAGTTTTTTAAAGAAGCTGTTGAGGTGGAATTAGACGCTCTGAACAGGTTGCTTATACCCAAAGCCTTGTTGGAAAGTGCCGGTATTACAAAGGACGTGGTGTTTATTGGAGAGGTAAGTAAGATTGAGCTTTGGAACCCCGAAGAACTCGAAAAGAATATTATTTCCCAAGATGATTTTGCAAAGTTGGCGGAAGATATTTTTAAAGGAATAGGCGAAAATGAATAAGAATTATCACATACCTGTGCTTTTGCAAGAAAGCCTTGACGGGTTAAATATTAATCCGGACGGAATTTATGTTGATTTGACTTTCGGTGGTGGCGGACACTCTTTGGAGATTTTGAAAAGGTTGTCGCCTAAAGGCAAGTTGGTTGTTTTTGATACAGATGAAGATGCTTTTGCAAATTTGCCGGAAGATGACAGGATAATTCCCGTGAAAAGCAATTTTAAATACTTTATAAATTTTTTGAGGTATAATGATTTGTTGCCGGTTGACGGCATATTGGCCGATTTGGGGGTGTCGTCTTTCCAGTTTGACAATACGGAAAAAGGTTTTACATACCGTGACGATGCACGTTTGGATATGAGGATGAATAAAACTGCTGAATTGTCTGCATACGAAGTTATAAATGAATATTCACTCGAAGAGTTGAAAAGAATATTCAATAAGTACGGTGAAATTTACCGTCCTGCTTTTGCAATAGCAAGTGCTATTGTAGAATACAGAAAGCATAAGCCTATTAAAACTACCGGTGAACTTGTGAAGGTGGTTGATAAAGCTGTAAACGGACGAGCTACACCTAAATTTTTATCGCAGATGTTTCAAGCTATTCGCATAGAAGTGAATGACGAGCTGGAAGCACTCAAAGAAATGTTGTCAAAAACTCCGTATGCACTGAAAAGCGGTGGGCGTTTGGTTGTTATAACCTATCATTCGCTTGAGGATAAGATAGTTAAGTATTTCTTTAAGTACAATACATTTGATAAACCCGAATACGGGGAAATGTCAAATATAGCTGAACAAGAACAAGTTTTTAAAATTATAAATAAAAAGGTAATAACACCCGGAAGCAAAGAGCTTAAAGAAAACAAAAGGTCAAGAAGCGCAAAATTAAGAATAGCGGAAAGACTATGAGTGATTCCGTAAACATACATAATGAAGAACAAAAGGACATAGAAAAACGCAGGAAAGATTTCTCACGCAAGGTTGGGCGTGTGTTGAGGGGAGATTTTTTGCACGATACAACGAAAAAATTAAATAAATATTTGATAATATTTATGTTAATGGCATTGGCGTATATATCGTTAAAATATAAAGCCGATACATTGGTTAAGGAAGAAATAAGACTGAAAGAAGAAAACAAGCGGTTACGCAACAAGCAGGTTACTCTCACATTTGAACTTATCAAAGCCAGCCAGCAATCAAAAGTGGAAGAGTTGCTGGAAAAATACGGCATAAACTTAAAAGCTCCGACAAATCCGCCCTATGTAATCAAAGTTGATAAAGATGGCAAGTAAAAACAGAACTTTGACATTAAAATTGTTTGTTTTGCTGCTTGGATTTTTCGGGCTTGTTATTCTCATTCTTACTAAGATATGGATATATAAAGTTGTAGAACACGAAAAGTGGAGTAAACTGCAACAAAAATATGTTTTCAAAATAAAAACAATACCTGCAACACGAGGTAATATTTTGTCTGAAAACAATTTTACGCTTGTTACATCTGTTCCGTTTTATGAAGTAAGGTGGGATGCAAAAGTTGAGAACCTGACCGATAAAAAGTTTAGCGAAAATGTTGATTCTTTGGCTTGTTGTCTTGCCCGCATTTTTAATAAACCTACCGATTATTTTTTCAAAAAATTGATAAAGGCAAGGACTATCGGTAACCGCTATACGCTTATTGCCGGCAAAGTAAACTACAATCAGCTGGAGAAAATAAAGAAATGTCCGATTTTTTCTTGGGGTAAGTTTAAAGGAGGTCTTATTGTAAATACCCGTGAAGTTCGTGCCAAATCGTTTGAGTATTCTTCAAGGACACTCGGTTACAAAAAAGAGGACGGTACGGGCATAGGTCTGGAGAAGGCTTATGATAAATATTTGCGTGGTGTAAACGGAAAAAAACTGGTGCAAAAAATTTCCGGGAGGTATTACCGTGAAGTGAGAAGTGCGGAAAATATTGAGCCGCAAAACGGTTATGATATTCGTACCACCATGAATGTTGAAATTGAGGACATAACCCACAACAGCCTTTTAAGAATGCTTAAAGCTACCCAAGCCGACCACGGAGTAGCTGTTGTAATGGAAGTAAAAACAGGTGATATAAAAGCAATTTCTAACCTTGGCAGGACAAAAGACGGAAATTATGAAGAAAAATACAATTATGCCATAGGTGAACTGTATGAACCGGGTTCTACTTTTAAGCTGGCATCAATGATTGTTGCTCTCGACAAGGGAGTTACGGATTTGTACGACAGTGTGGATACACGAAACGGAACTATCCGGTATTACAACCACATAATGAGGGATGCACACGCAGGTTTGGGTAAAATTCCTGTAATTGAAGCATTTGCACATTCTTCCAATGTGGGCATTTCGCAAATTATTTACAATAATTTTAAAGATCACCCCGAAGATTTTATTGACCGTTTGTATGCTATGCACTTGAATGATGCTTTGGGTATTGAAATAAAAGGAGAAAAAAGACCTGTAATTCATTATCCCGGTGATAAATATTGGTCGGGACTTTCTTTGCCGCAAATAGCCATTGGTTACGAAGTGAGGATAACTCCGCTGCAACTTCTTACATTATACAATGCAATAGCCAATGGTGGTGAAATGGTTAAGCCGAGGTTTGTTACTGCAGTTTTGAATCACGGTAAAGTTGTTAAAGAGTTTGAACCGCAAGTAATAGAGCCGAAGATTTGTTCGTCGGAAACAGTGAAAAAAGCCCGTAAATTATTGGAAGCTGTTGTTGAATACGGAACGGCAAAAGGGATAAAAACACCTTATTATAAAATAGCGGGTAAAACAGGAACGGCTGTACTTGCAAACAGAAACAGCGGTTATAAGACTTCCGAGGGCAAATCTTATGTAGCTTCATTTGTGGGATACTTTCCTGCAGACAATCCGATGTATTCAATTATTGT
>JALWKH010000262.1 GCA_026996635.1 Bacteroidales bacterium
TTAATTTCATAAAAATATCTTCCAGTTTGCTTAAAAGACGGCGCGGTGAAGCGTTTTCATAAAGAATTTTATATACGGTTTCTGCAAAATCCAATTCCGCATTTAGTGTTTTATTTATTTCGTGAATACTTTTTGCATTGTAATAACCTTCGGCAATCATACTCATTTCCATTTGTGCAGCCCTCACCGAATAACCTTTCCCTATCATTGCACCGAATGTCCTGTTGCGGCTGAACGGAGAATATGTCGTTACCACCAAATCGCCCAAATATGGAGATGTGAGAAGGTTACGGTCGTTGATGTGCAGTTTTGTAAGGAAATTGTGAGTTTCTTGTGCGGCACGGGTAAAAAGTATAGCAATAAAATTGTCGCCATAACCCATTCCGTGAGCCATACCGATACCGATTGCATAAATATTTTTGAGCACTGCCGCGTATTCAATACCAAGCACATCGTCGGTGTAACGGGTGTGCAAGAATTTTTTTATCCTGAACATACGGCAAAGCCTGTTTCCGAGCCTTTTGTTCAGTGTGCCGAGTGTAAGGTATGTTTTTTTCTCCAAAGCAATTTCTTCGGCGTGTGAAGGACCGGCTACAACTATTATATTTTCTTTCGGAACATAAAGCTCTTCGGTAAAATATTGAAAAATAGACAAGTTTCTGTCTGTGAGCAGTCCTTTTATTGCCGAAACAATATACTTTTCCCGCCAAACCTTGGGTTCTATGTCTTTTATTGTATCCAACAAAAATGCCGACGGTATGGCAAGCAAAATTGCATCGGAATCGTCAACGAGTTCTTTTGCCGATGTGTAGAAATTTATCTTTTTTACTTTGAGTTCGAGGTCTCTCAGATAGTTTGGGTTACGCTTGTATTCTTTTATAAAATCAATATTTTCCTGTTTTCTCAACAGCCAATTTACATTGTAGCGCTTGACCGTGAGAATATGCACCAAAGCGGTAGCCCAACTACCTGAACCTATGACTCCTATTTTAAACCTTCTAGCCACTTTTCAACTTCTTCTAATGACGGATTAGTCAAATTTAGTTTATTTTTCTTATTGAAGCCGCACAAATCTTGATGTAATTTACCCGGCTTTATGTTTTTCAGTGCTTTAAGGGATTTTATGCCTATTTGCGGAAATACTTTTATCCACTCTGTCGGTACGCCTGCTTCTTGCAATTTATCTACCAGCTCGTTGAGTTCAAATACCGTCCTGTCGGGCTTCATTTGCGGGAACAAAATCACATCTTGAATGGAATGCGAGTCGGTTAGCAACATTGTGAGCCTGTCAATGCCGATTCCGAGCCCGGCAGTAGGAGGCATACCGTATTCTATTGCTTGCAAAAAGTCTTCGTCAAGCATCATAGCTTCTTTGTCGCCGCGCTTTGCAAGCAGCAGTTGTTCTTCAAACCTTTTGCGTTGGTCTATCGGGTCGTTAAGCTCGCTGTAAGCATTTGCAAGCTCTTTGCCGTTTACTATCACTTCAAACCTTTCCACAAGTCCGGGTTTGCTTCTGTGCTTTTTGGCAAGAGGTGACATTTCAACAGGGTAGTCCATAATAAATGTGGGTTGGATAAGGTTCGGTTCCACCGTTTCGCCGAAAATTTCGTCGATAAGCTTACCCTTACCCATTGTTTCGTCTACTTCTATGCCGAGAGTTTTTGCGGTTTTTCTCAACTCTTCTTCGTTCATATTCGAAATGTCAATGCCTGTAAATTCCTTAATGGCATCATACATTGTGAGCCTTTTCCACGGTGCTTTGAAGTCTATTTCGTTTTCGCCCACTTTCACTTTCGTTGTACCGTAAAGTTGCACGGTGATGTATTCCACCATTTGTTCAACAAGTTCCATCATCCAAATGTAATCTTTGTAAGCAACATAAAGCTCCATTTGGGTAAATTCGGGGTTGTGGAACCTGTCCATACCTTCGTTGCGGAAGTCTTTTGAAAATTCGTAAACGGCAGGCAATCCGCCTACAATTAACCTTTTGAGATACAACTCATTAGCTATACGCAGGTAAAGGTCTATGTCAAGCGTGTTGTGGTGTGTTACAAACGGACGGGCAGATGCGCCGCCGTAAATTGGCTGCAAAATGGGAGTTTCCACTTCCAAATAACCTTTGCTGTTCAGGAAATCACGCATTGAGTTTACTATCTTAGTCCTCTTGATGAATACATCGCGGCTTTTCGGGTTGAGAATCAAATCAAGGTAGCGTTGCCTGTATCTTTGTTCGGGGTCGGTAAAAGCGTCAAACACTTTGCCGTCTTTTTCCTTCACTATCGGTAACGGTCTGATGGCTTTGGCAAGCATTTTAATTTCAGTGGCGTGTATGGTAATTTCTCCCGATTGGGTAATGAATACAAAACCTTTGATACCAATGATGTCGCCTATGTCAAAGTGCTTTTTGAAAATTATGTTGTATAAAGATTTGTCTTCGCCCGGGCAAAGTGTATCGCGTTTGATGTAAACTTGGATTTTGCCGGTATGGTCTTGCAGTTCAATGAAAGAAACCTTACCCATTATGCGGCGTGACATCATCCTGCCTGCGATGCTAACATCTTGGTAGTTATTTTTTTGTTCGTCGTAGTTCTTTTTTATTTCTTCCGCAGTAACATTAACGGGATATGCTTCTGCAGGGTAGGGGTTTATGTTGTTTTGAATAAGAAATTCCAACGATTTCCTTCTTTCTATTTCCTGATCAGACATTTGGTGTGTTGTAATTATGTCCATTTCCGTAAACTTTTGTTGTTTTAACTTGAATTTTCAAGCCTGCAAAGTTAATACTTTTTCCGTGTGAATAGTCGGGGTGGGGGTGGGAAATTATTAGCATCATACCTAATAATTATTCAAAGCATTGGTCAACCGTTTTTTTATTCTGTCTTTCAAAATTTCCGGCTCCAATACTTTTGCGTGTTCTCCAAATGAAAGTATGAGGTTTTCAAGTTCGTAATTCAAATGGACTTGTATTGCGATTAATAGACCATTTTCTGTAGGTTTATTGATTTGTGACGGATGTATAGGTTTTGTTTTTATGTAAGGTGAAAATTCTTGGTCGAATTGAATGATTACTTTTTGAATTTTTGAGTTTTTCGGTTTGGTTATTCCTACCAAATCATAAAAATACTCTTCCCAATCTATATCGGATTCTATGTATTTTTGTTTTAACACTTCAATTTTTATTATTCTGTCCAAAGCCATTTTCCAGTCGGGTGTACCTGTTTTTTCATTATGACCTATTAAAAACCATCTGTTATTAAATTGTTTAAGGAAATATGGGTGCATTATGATTTCATATGGTTCTGGGTATTTAAAGTCTTTGTAAGTTATTTTCAGTACATTTTTATTTACGATTGCATTGAATAAATCACCGAGAAAGTTTATTCCTTGTAAGTCAATATTGCTTTCAAACTCAATAATTTTTCTCTTGTTACCCGACAAACCGAATTGACTTTCGATTCTCGGTAGCAATTCTTCTATCCATTCGAATTGCGGCATCCTTGAAATTCTGGACAAAACAATTTTAGCAGAACGCAACTGCTCGGCTTCAATT
>JALWKH010000263.1 GCA_026996635.1 Bacteroidales bacterium
CTCCGTAAGTTGCGGCAGAAGATGCGTAAATAAGAGGCAAGCCGTATTCGGTGCACTTTTCCCACACCATTTTGCTGTAATTCAGGTTCAGCTTGTCAAATACTTCCTTGTTGAATTCGGTTGTATCCGTTCTGGCTCCGAGGTGTATAATGATTTCTATTAAGCGGTGGTTTTCGTCTATCCATTTTGCAAACTTATCACGGTCAACAAGTTGTGTATATGTGAGGTTGGCATAATTATTCTTTTTGTCCGGTCTTGAAAAGTCGTCAACCAGCACCAAATCTTTGTATCCGTTTTCATTCAAAAATCCCGCAGTAAAACTGCCTATAAATCCTGCTGCTCCTGTGATTACTATCATAGCAAAAGTATTTTTTGCAAAGTTGGTTAAAATTCTTTAAAAATTGCCGTAAAGCGACGAATTTATAAACTCGTAAGGTATGCTTGCCTTGTTTTCGGGGAATGTCAGCAGCTTGCCTGAACGGGTTTTCAAAACCAGTGAACCGTAATAATTCACTTCTTTGATTATGCCGGTGAGTTTCAGTTCGCCTGCTTTTACAATTACCGTTTTGTTCAGTCCCCACAAAGACTCTTCGTATAACATATGTACAGCCGGCTTTGAGAGCATTTGCGAAAAGTTTTCGAATTGCGAAATTATTTTAAGAATAACCTTTGTATTGTCAACATCTTGACCGCTTATTTTTTTTATGGAAGTAGCATATTTTAAGTCGCCGAAGTCGGTTTGGTTTGTATTGATACCGATACCGACAATGTAGGTGGATTTTACTTTTTCTATAAGTATGCCGGCAATTTTTTTACCTCTGACTATTATATCGTTAGGCCATTTGATTTTGAAATCGAGATACGGGAACAGATTTTTCAATGTGTTTGCCAAAATTATTGCCGACAGCTTGTTTAGTGTTATGTGGTCGTGCTTGTAATGGCAGGCAATTGACATTAAAACGTTTTTGCCAATGTCAGATTCCCATTTTTTGCCTTGTCTGCCTTTACCTGCTGTTTGGCTTAATGTAGAAACGGCTACGGGAATTATTTTTAATCCCTTTCTGATTTGGCGTTTGAGGTATTCGTTAGTAGAGTCGGTTTCGTCAAGCCTTACCAGTCTCATTTCAATTTGAAATTTTCATTCAGCTTCATTTTAATTCTTGCAAAAACTTTTTTTGTATATTCCGGGAAATCGGCATTTTGCAACCAACCGAAATATCCTGTGTCTTTTTTCAGTACTTCTTCTACTTTTTTACCTTTGTATTTCCCGAAATTAAAAATTTCATCTCCGTTTTCATCATACCCGATAAAGCCTGCCATGTCTGCACTTCTGCCTCTGGTTGTAAAATCAGAAAGAAATTGTACGTCTCCTTGCAAGTCGTCGTATTTTTCAAGTTGACCCAGCAGAACTTCGTAAGTCGCTTCCACATCTGCCATTGCATTGTGGGCGTTGTCCAAGTCTTTCCCGCAATAAAATTTGTAAGCCGCTGATAGTGTGCGAGGTTCTTTTTTGTAGAAAATCACTTGAACATCAATCATTTTGGGCTTTGAGAAATCAAAATCCACTCCCGATCTTATCAGCTCTTCTGCAAGCATTGGTAAGTCGAATTTTGTAGAATTGTATCCTGCTATATCACACCCTGAAATAAACTCTACTACTTCGTGGGCTATCTCTTTGAATGTTGGCTTGTCAGCTACCATTTCATCGGTAATTCCGTGTATTTTTGCCGCTTTTTCGGGAATGGGAATTTCCGGATTGACAATTCTTTCGTAAGTGATTTTTTTTCCGTCGGGAAAGATTTTCATTATAGCGATTTGGACTATTTTATCTTTTGCAGGATTTGTCCCTGTAGTTTCAAGGTCGAGAACGACAAATGGTTTTGTAAGTTTAAGATTCATAATTGCTTATGTGTTTAATGTTTTTTGTTCGTAACAGGTATTAAAATTACATCTTGTTTGAAAATATAAGAAGGAAGTTGTTCATCGTAAACGCTAACTTCTTTTGTATATTTTTCGTGGTTTGGGTATGTAAATGTGATTTTGTAATGTCCGGGTTTCAGTGTTATTGTGTACCTTCTTGTAGTTTTGCTTATTCTGAATTGAGAGGGAAGCTCTTCGTTAGTTTTAAGGTTTATTACTGAAATTGTAACATCTTCAGGATTTTTAACAGGTTCGTTTTGGTAATAGCTTCCTTCCAATACTTTCCCGGTGTATATAGTGATTGGTTGAGGAATTTTATTATAAACCACTTTATAAATATCCATATCACCATAACCGTCTTTTCTCAATTTTGAAATATAGGCATACCTGGGATTTTGTGTGAAAGAAATGGAGAGGTTGTCGTACAAATCGTTTATAGGATAACCGTAATTAATGGGTTTTACCAATTTTTTTGTTTTGGAGTCATATTTTGTATAAAAGATATCATACCCACCCATACTCTCAGGTCTGTCGCTGGCAAAGAATATTTGCATGCCATTTCGATATGAAACAGTAGGAAGTGCTTCGTTGTATTTGGTGTTTACTGCAGGTCCGAGGTTTATCGGTATCCCCCAAGTTCCGTCCGGTAATAATCTGGATATGTATAAATCGTAACCGCCGTATCCGCCAGGTCTGTCGCTGGCAAAAAACAATGTGTCTTCATTCAGAGTTAGGTCAGCACCCCACTCGTTGTATTTAGTGTTTATTACCTTGCCAAGTTTTTCCAAATTTTTGTATCTCTTACCGTATTTATTCGCAAAAACAATATCTCCGGGTTCACCGATGTGATCAACAAAAATTATCAATTTATCATTATTTTTTGATATGTTTACTAAAAACTCATCTTCTTGGGTATTTATCCTGCTTCCTGCCGATTTCCCTTTACTCCAGTACGAAAGTTCTGATGGTTGAGGGTAGGCAAAATAAATATTGTTTATAAGTATTTGGAAGTCAGAGTTATATTTTTTGTTAGATGTGTATGCCAAAAAGGTACCGTCACTTGCTATTTTTGGTAGAATTTCATTTCTTTTTGTGTTTACCGTAGATCCGACATTATACAAAGTCACATTAAGCGGATGCTGCATCAGTTTTTTAGCCGATTCCATCCACTTCAAATGCATTTTTGCCCAACTTATTTCTTCCGGTGTGAGTTGATCTTTATATTTTGCAATGGCTTTGTTTATTTTATCTTTAGCTTTGTCGAATTTTTTTGCATAAAAGTATGCAATACCAAGGTAAAGGTGTGAATTGGCAGGGACATCTTTCATTGTATCTACAAATTGCAAATACGGTATGGCCTTACTCCGGTCACGGTTCACAAACATATAACAAACCCCTATTCTGTAATTGAAAACCGGATTGTCTTTTACTCTTTTTGTTATTTTAAGGTATTGGTCAAGAGCTATTTCGTAGTTTTTGTTGTTGAAATTATATTCTGCATCAATAAGTTTTTGTTTTGATTGGGTAAATCCAAAATTTGAAAATGAGAGTATAAATAATATGACAATAATTTCTTTCTTGATTTTTCTATGCTAAATTTTTCAACTATGAATTTCTTGTCTT
>JALWKH010000264.1 GCA_026996635.1 Bacteroidales bacterium
TTTAGTTTTTTTCAACATTAAGAAATTAAGAAAATTAAGACACATTTAGTTGCTAAAAATGAACATTTAACCTGATTTTCAGTTGATTCTGTTTATACTTCACCCTTCTGTATCTCCCATCAATGGGAGAAGCACAATTTCCTCCCTTGAGGGAGGATTTAGGTGGGTGAATGATAATTAAATCTTAAAACTAATCATATTCTTTATTGTCAAAATCTTAATCAAACATACTCGATATTCAACATCCTTACCTGCATATTACTACTTAACAGACACTTTTTCCTTAACTATATGCCGTTCTGCGTGATATGACGACCTTACAAGAGAACCGCTTTCCACAAAATCAAAACCTTTTTCCAATGCCACTTTTTTGTATTTTTCAAACTCTTCAGGCGAAACATACCTGTCCACAAGCATTTGTGCAGGTGTTGGCCTCAAATATTGTCCTATTGTAATAATCTTGCAACCAATAGAAAGCAAATCATCCATTACTTCGTAAATCTCTTCTTCGGTTTCGCCCAATCCGACCATAATACCCGATTTGGTTGTAATTCCCTTAGACTTAATGTATTCCAACACTGCCAAACTCCTGTCATATTTGGCTTTTGACCTTACTTTAGGCGTAAGCCTGCGAACAGTCTCCAAATTGTGTGAAATTATATCGGGCTTTGCTTCTATTACTTTGTCAAGAGCATTCTTATCGAAAGAAAAATCAGGAATCAAAACTTCAATTGATATTCCCGGATTCATTTCTTTTACCGCTTTGATTGTCTTTGCCCAATGTTCCGCCCCGCCATCAGGTAAATCGTCCCTGTCCACGGATGTTATTACGCAATGAGAAAGCCCCATCAACTTAATTGATTCGGCTATTTTTTGCGGTTCATTTGGGTCAGGCGGTAAGGGTTTTCCTGTTGCTACCGAGCAAAATCGGCACGCCCTTGTGCAAATATCACCGAGTATCATAAAAGTTGCCGTTCCGTTGCCCCAACATTCCGCCAAATTAGGGCATTTACCGCTTTCGCAAATGGTATGCAAATGATGCTTGTGTACAATTTCTTTTACTTTCAAATACTTTCCGCCACCGGGCAATTTAATTTTCGGTTTGTTTGGCGAAATTCCCCTTTTTTTCTTATTGCTATTCACTGTAATTAATTCTTTTTTGACTTGCTTTACCAAATCTGTATCCGACAAATAACGACAAAAAATAATTGCTGTTATCGGTATTACCCATTATTTCAATTTCTTTAGGAAATAAATCTATTTGAGCACCTCCGAACAAGCTGTTTATTACATAACTGTTATCACTAAAATCAAAACTGAATCCGTATCTGAAGAAAATCCCCGGAACAAATTGAGTTTCACCTATATGGTCAAAATACGGAGCTTTGGAGTAAATATCCGTTATCCTGTGCATCGAATAATTAAATTTCTCTTCCCTTAAAATTTTCCTGTAAGGATCTTCCGTCGGGTATATAACCAAATAATACACAGGCTTTTCTATGCCAATGGAAACACCGGCTTGATAAAACCTGTTTATGGAAATGCCGCCTTTGTCAAATTTATCGTACAATATTTTAAACCTGCCGTAAGAAATCCTTAAAACATAAAAATCATTCAATTTACCGAAAACAAATTTTTTCCCGCTATTGTAATACGGATTGGATAATTTCACTTCTTTCGGGTGCTTAATTTCCGCAAAATCAATGGAATAAAGTGTACGATGAAAGCCGTCTGTCCTCTTTCCGTAATGATAATTCAATCCCCAACCGTTGGAATTAAGAATTATGGCAAACGAATTTTCAGACCTGTTAGGAAAAGGCTTGGCAATCTCACCTTAAGAAAAAGTAAGTAAACTTATGAAAGATAATAATATAAAGGCAAAATTATACTTCACCTGAATGCCTGATTAGTGATATGCAAATTTAATTAAAATATTTATTTAAACTTCTCTCAATTTTAAGCTCTACAAGTCATTTCCTTATTTAAATTATATTTGTGTTATCAAACACACGAGTGATAGAATGAAATCCGAAAAATTATCACAACACTTTTTTTGGCTTGTTACCATTTTAGTTATGTCTGTTTTGGTGTTGCCCACTTTATTCAAACAAGGTATGTTTACCGACGGAATGCTTTATTCTACGGTAGCAAGCAATTTAGCTGGCGGGAAAGGAACATTTTGGCATTTGTATAATTCAGAAACGCTCTACCCCGGATTTTACGAGCAACCACCACTCTATTTTTGGATTTTGGCAAGCTTATACAAAATTTTCGGCGACAGTATTTTTGTTGAAAGGTTTTATGACGCTTTTATGCTGTTTCTAACGGCTTTTTTAATACACAAAAATTGGCAAACAGTTGTATCTGAAGAACTAAAAAAACTTTCATTTGTTCCAGTATTTTTCTGGATAACAATTCCGGTTGTTTTTTGGGCGTATTCCAACAATATGCTTGAAATTACCGTTTCGGTTTTTGTTTTGTCCGCTACATTTTTCATATTCAAATATTATTTTTCTCTAAGCAATAAGCAACATCTTTTACTGGCAGGTTTGTTTTTAACGGCAGGCTTTTTGACCAAGGGTTTTGTTGCCTTGTTTCCTCTTGCTATACCATTCTTTTATTATCTCATTTTCAGCAAGTTCTCAATTAAGAAATGGATTGTTGAATCTATTCTTTTGATGCTGATACCTTTAATGGTAACAGGTTTAATTTTTTCTTTTGACTCCTCACGGTCTGGGTTTGTAACCTATCTAACACAGAGGGTATTACACAGCATAAAAGAAGTGTCTACAGTAAACAGTAGGTTTTATATTCTCGGCAGACTTGGTATGGAATTGTTGCCTGTTGTAGGTTTTAACGTATTGTTTTATCTTGTGCGTTTGGCATACGGATACAAAGACAAAATTGTTTTCAATAAAAAGGTAACATTTTTACTTCTTATAGCTCTTTCGGCTTCTGTTCCGTTGATTGTTACGAAAGAACAAAGGGGCTTTTATCTGGTTAATTCTATGCCCTATTACTCTCTAACGGTTTCTCTGCTTTTTGTGCCAATGTGGAAAAGGATAATTGATTATTTATCTGCAAAGAAAACGGTAATTAAATTTGGGATCTCCATAACAACTGTTCTTATTGTTTCTACCATAATTTTAACGGCTTTTCAAACAGACGAATACAGCAGGGATGAAGCAATTATAAAAGATGTTATGAAACTTAAACCTTTCTTAAGAAATGAAAAAATCATTTCGGTAGATAAGGCAACTTGGGACCGTTGGAGCTTTCATTCATATTTTATGCGGCGTTGCGGAATAAGCCTTGATTACAGCAATAATCATAGATTTTTTTTAACCCAAAAACAAAACCCTCAAGTTGATACAACACTTTACCGCAAAGTTGGTATAAACACACTGTATTTCGATTTGTATGAAAAGAAATAAAAATAAGCACAAAAAAACCGCCTCGTCGGGCGGTTTAAAATCAATACCTCACTATTGAATCGGTTCCGTAAACATTCTTCAGTTTCACTTCATATGTATGCGGCTT
>JALWKH010000265.1 GCA_026996635.1 Bacteroidales bacterium
TAATTATTCATTTTTATCCCCTTGTCTGTAATCTTTACTATTTTACCGTTATCCCAACACAATACATAAACCCTTTCCGTCATACCTGCCTTAAATTCTACGGTGTAACAATTCCCTTCTTTTGCCATTACTACTGGAGATTCCAAATTAAACATTCCCATGTCATTTTCGATGATTTCTTCCGTTGCACCGTATTTTTGCAATGCGGCCGCTACATCGTCGGAAGTTCCTTTAATCATAGAAATAAAGTCAGACATTTCAGGTGTTAATTTCACATCAGGAGTGCTGCTCCCGCCACAAGAAACTAAATAGAAACTCAGTGCTAAAACACTGAAAATTTTTACAACTGTTTTCATAACATGAAAATTTTAAGGTTTCGTATGCAAATATAAACAAAGACAAACAGGAAAGTCAATACTTAATCTTGAGTAGAAAAGATGCAATAAGCTGAATATCAATACAATAACATACGAAAGATTTTACCACTAACGTATATATATCACAACAACATCAAACAAAAATTGTGAAATTTTGACACATTAAACAAATAACAAATGTTAAAATGTCTGCAAACTGCAGATGGAATAAATTTCGTTACTAATAATTCGAACCATAAAAATTTAAAGCTATGATTAATTATCCGAAAGAAGAATCCTTTTTTAAAGGGTACATTGTACACACAAAGAGGCTGGGTATTGCTTTTTTGATATTCGGTGCACTTGGAATTTTGTTCCCTACTTTTATGGGAATGACAGTATCTGTATTCCTTGGTTGGATTATGCTATTCTTAGGTCTGCTTGCAGGCTATGTAACTTACAAGGCAAACCCGAAAAGTTTTTGGGGATGGCTAAAGGCACTCTTACTTGTAATAGTAGGAGCCTGGATGATTGCAAAACCCGGAATAGGTGCAAGTGCCTTAACTTTACTGATGGCTACATATTTGTTGATAGACTCTTCAATCAACTTTGGTCTTGCTTTCAGTAAAATTCCGGCGGCTAATAAAGTGTGGAGTATAATAAACGGATTGGCAAGTGTTGTTTTGGCAATAATCTTTATTTTCTTTGCCCAAAATCCGTTGGCTTCATCTTGGCTGTTGGGCTTATATGTAGGCATAAGTTTATTGTTTGACGGAATTGTGTTGATTTCATTCAGCAAACAAGCAGATAAAACTTTGCAGGCATAAACCAAAAAAGGGCTGCTCAAGAGGGCAGCCCTTTTTTAGTTATTTGCACTTTTTTATTGTTTTTTCTTCATTGCATCAAGTTGTTTCTTGATTTCTTCGTATTTATCGGTTTGACCCAATCTGTAATAAATAATCTTAAGTGAAATAAGCGGGTTTATGTCGTCCGGTTTAAGTTCGTGCGCTTTTTCGAGATACGGCAAAGCTTTTTTGAAATATTCCAATGCTTCGTTTTTCTTTTTGTTATACTTATCAAGGTCTTCTATATCGTCTGCGGCTTTCAGTGTTTCCACACCTGTATTGTACAACATAGCTCCCAAACTGTAGATGGCATCATAAAAATCAGGCTTTAGTTCTATTGCCTTTTTGTAATCGGCTTCTGCTTTGTCGTATTGCTTCAAGTTTAGGTCATACATATTTCCCCTTGCATAATAATAAGTCGGATTGTTCGGGTCTTTTTCTATTGCCACATTCAGATAGTCCAGTGCTTTGTCGTTTTGTTTTGTGTTCAAGTAATAGTTGATAAGGTCGGGCAACAGCAATGCGCTTTCGGACGGATAAGTTTCTATACCTTCTTTCATTGTTTTTACATAATTGGCAGTATCTTTCTTTTCTAGGTATGTTTCTGCCAACAACTTGTAAAGTAAAATTTTATCTTTATCAGTCTTGCCGTATTTAAGTTGCTTTGCAAGTTTGAAGTATTCTATTGCTTTATCATATTTGCCTGCTTTTTTTGCAGCCAGACCTGCATAATATGTTACAACTGTGTCGGGAGTGCCCTTGAAAGATGTACAATAAAGTGATTTTTCAAAATTGTCGAAAGACCTGTCATAATTCTTTTTATTATAATTTTCTACACCTTTGTTGAAAAAGCTGTTTCCCAAAGCAGGATAATTCATAAACACTTTCATTGTGATTTCCCTATCCACATATTTTGTTTTCTTGTCTCTCAGGGCTTTCATAAATTTCACAATACCTTCGGGCTTCGAGAAATCTATTTTTTGCAATTCTGGATCTTTGAAGTTGTATTTCAAAGCCTTTTCAAAGGCATAAAAAGCAGTATCCAAAGGATCTTTTACAAGTGATTTATACTTCGGATTTTTTGTAATTGCCAGTTCTTGATAAATGAGTCCCCTGTAATACCAAGTTCTCGGATCCTTTTGAGTCTTAGGGTGATTAATAGCTTTATCAATTTTTTCTTTTGCTTTTTTCAAATCGCCGCTTTTGAGGTAATTCCAAGCACTAACCCTGTTTGACGGTTGTGCTGACACCAAATAAGCGGCCAGTGTAAAAACAAGTGATAAAAATGTTACTTTTTTCATAATTTTCAATTTTTTATCTTAATTCAAACAAAAATAAGGCCTATTTATTCGTTTTCGTTAATTTCAGGATTTTGTTCTTGTCCGTTTTCTCCCGTGTTCTCTTCTTCATCTTCATCTATTTCCGTTCTGATTCTTGCCACAGAAGCAATCTTATCCCCGTTTTTCAGGTTAATAAGGCGAACACCTTGCGTATTCCGTCCCATTGTTCTAAGATTATCAACAGACAATCTAATCGTAATGCCCGACACATTTATAATCATCAACTCATCTCCATCACGAACGCTCTTAACAGCTACAACCTTACCGGTTTTTTCCGTTACATTCATTGACTTAACACCCTTGCCGCCACGGTTTGTCATACGGTATTCTTCTATTGACGAACGTTTACCGTAACCGTTTTCGGAAACAACGAGCACATCTTCCGAATCATCTTCTATCGAAATTGCTCCGATTACATAATCATCACCTTCAAGTTTTATAGCCCTCACTCCGCTGGCTGTACGTCCTATCGGTCTTACCGTACTGTTTTTAAACCTGATGGCTTTACCGTTGTGTGTAGCAATCAATATGTCGGCATCATCGGATGTGAGCATTGCTTGCAACAATTCGTCGTTATCTTTGATTGTGATGGCATTTATTCCGGTTTGACGCGGACGTGAATATGCTTCCAATGATGTTTTTTTGATGATACCGTTTTTGGTTACCAGTACTACATATTTTTTGAGTTCTTCTTCGTCGGTCAGGTCTTTAACATTGAAGAAGGCTTTTATCTTGTCGTCTTCGTCTATGTTAAGAATATTTTGAATAGCCCTGCCTTTAGAAGTTTTTGTACCTTCAGGGATATTGTAAACTTTAAGCCAGTAGCACTTGCCTTTTTCGGTAAAGAACAACAGAGTGTTGTGCATTCTGGCAATGTAAAGGTTTTCGATAAAATCTTCTTCGCGTGTTGACGAACCTTTGCTACCCACACCACCACGGCGTTGCAACCTGTATT
>JALWKH010000266.1 GCA_026996635.1 Bacteroidales bacterium
CAGATTGTAATCTTTGTTTTTTATATGTTGCTCAATCTTTTCCGCTTTGTAACGGACGGTAATAAACAAATTTTGTATGCCGAAATATTGCAGCCTCTCAATGTTGTAATCTATGATAGGTTTAGATCCGACTTTGAGTAATGGTTTAGGTGTTTCATTTGTTAATGGTCTTAATCGCCGTCCTTCGCCACCTGCCATAATTACTGCATCTACAGGCAATAAAGATCTTATTTGTGAAAAGTTGTAGACGGCTTTGAGTTTACTGTTTTCGTCCAAAACAGGAACTGCCTTTATTTTTAATTCCCTGAGTTCTTTGATTTTATCAAAATTATTCTTCCCGGATTTTAAATGTCTGAAGTTTTTATAGCAAAATTTTTCAACATCTTCATCAACATTCAAACCGTTTATTATCCCCCTGCGAATGTCTCCGTCGGTAAGTGTTCCGATTACTTGGTCATTTTCGTTTAGCACAAAAAGTGTCAGGATATCAGGTATTTCGTTCAATTTTTTTAATGCTTGTCTGGCATTTTCATTATGTTTTATAATGTACTTTGAAAGCTGTGTGTCACCTTTATATTTTAATACTTGCCTAATTTCCATTATAGATTTTTTTTAGTATTTCTGTTATTTTCCCCGAAGCATTGCCGTCTCCGTAAATATTACTGTATGGCGGATTACCTGCTTTTTCAATTTTATTTACGGTTTCCAAAATAACATCTTCTTTTATGGGAATAGTGAAAATGTTCGGTGTAATTATTCTGCCGTCTTGCCTGTGTCCCAAATTTATTACCCATTTTGGGAAAAATGCCGCTTCCACAAATCCGCTGGAAGTATTCCCGAGTAAAAAGGAAGAATGTTTCATACAACTCAAATAACCCTTCATACCAAAATTTTCAACCGTAATCACGTTTTCTTTACCTTGGGCAAAATTATTTATTTTATTACGAATCATCAATCCCATTGTATCGGCATTGGGCATTGTAATTATTATTTGATACTTTTTTCTTAATTTGTCAAATGCTTTTATGAGTTCGTCAATGTAAACTTCATTCTTATCATAATTGACTGTTTCTGGGTGGAAAGTGGATAAAATAGTCGGATTGCTCAAATCGATGTTGTAAATTTCTTTAAATTCCTCGATGGTGTATAATTCCGTATTAACAAGGTTGTCAATGCTGAGTGCCCCCGTTACAAAAATATTATCAGGTTTTCTGGTAATTTCTGCTGCACGTTTTTTGTATTCGTCTGTCGAAACAAAAAGATATTTTGCCATCAAAGAAATGCTGTGCCTCAGTGCGTTATCAATAGCTCCAAGTGTTGTTTCCCCTGCGTGAATATGTCCGAATGTTATATTAAACGGTAACCCTGCCGTAACGGCGGCAAACATTTCATACCTGTCACCAAGAGCCATTACCAAATCAAACTTGTTTGTATTCCAAAATTCCGAGAATTTTATTATGGTTTGTCCGATAGCCTGCGAAATGTCAAAAGGTGTATCGTTGGCAGGAACGGTTTCTATTTTGTGCTTAACTGGAAAACCGTTTTTTTCAATTTCCGATATTGTGTAACCGTGCTTTTTTGAAAGGTGAGTGCCAAATACTATCAATTCCGGATTAAAAAAAGAATCATCAAACAATTTTTTGATTAGTGGAGTGTAAATTCCGAAGTCAGCCCGTGTGCTTGTCAAAATTCCGATTTTCATATTTTTTGCTTATAATTCGATTATTTCATCCTCTTTAAAATCCCTCTTTGCTTTTTTCCCTAATACTTCATTCCACCTCATCGGAGAAATACCTGTTCCGGGTCGTTTTATCGTAATATTTTCTTCAGTTAAAGTTTCACCTTTTTTTATATCTCGTTTTGCAACAATGCTTTTTCTGGCAATCGGTATGTTTTTACTTTCTGACGGTGAAGGTTTTTTTATGCCGTCTCCCAAGGCTTTTTCAATGTTTCTTATTGATCTTACCATTGCTTTTAGTTCGTTTGGTTCAAGGCTTGCTTTGTGGTCGGGTCCTTCCATAT
Organism: Bacteroidales bacterium; assembly: GCA_026996635.1. GTDB lineage: Bacteria > Bacteroidota > Bacteroidia > Bacteroidales > JALTDM01 > JALTDM01. Next base: position 2,023 of record JALWKH010000266.1, read on the forward strand.
TTTTGTCCAGGGTAAAGTGCTTCTCAATCACTTCTGCACCCAAAGCAACAGCAGCAACAGGAACTTCAATGCCGGAAGTGTGGTCGGAATAGCCGACTTTTACGCCAAATTCTTTTTTTATGGTAAGCATTGCTGTAAGATTCACATCTTCAAAAGGTGTGGGGTATTCCGTATTTGCGTGTAAAACTGTAATATCTTCAAGTTTTAATCCGTTGGAAATCAATACATCTAGAGCATCTTTTATCTCTTTCATTGTTGCCATTCCCGTCGACATTATTACAGGTAATTTCTTTTCTGCAATTTTTTTCAGGTAAGGATAATTTATTATTTCTCCCGAAGGAATTTTGTATAAACTTATTCCTAACTCGTACAGCAGGTCAATGCTTTCCAAATCGAATGGACTTGAAATAAACTCAATGCCTTTTTGTTTGCAATAGTTAAGCAATTCGTAGTGATCTTCACGGCTCAATTCTAGCCTCTTTAGCATTTCGAATTGAGATTCGTCTTTTGATGTAGTTTTCTTTTGGTATTCCGCTTTTTCAGCAAATTTCGAAGCAATATTTGATGCCTTGAATGTTTGGAATTTTATAAAATCCACACCTGCGTCAAACGCTTCGTCTATAAGTTTTTTTGCAATGTTAATGTCTCCGTTATGATTAACGCCTGCTTCAGCTATTATTTTTGTTTTTTTCATTTTATTTAATCTTTCTTGCCGGAACTCCTGCATACACGCCCGGTTCCGTTATGTCCTTTACAACTACAGCACCGGCTCCAATCAAAACATTGTGAGTTATTGTAATTCCGTGTTTTATAACGGCTCTGCTTCCAATCATACAGTTGCTGCCTATTTTGCACTCACCGTTTACAGTTGCTGCAGTTGAAATGTGAGTATGGTCTCCAATAACGGCATCGTGCTCAATTTGTGCTTTATTGTTTATGATGCAATTTTTACCGATAACCGCATCGGCATTTACAAAGGCTTGGTGCATTATTATTGTACCTTCGCCTATCTTGGAATGTTTTGAAACATAAGCGGTTTTTGAAATGACTGTAGCCAATTCAGATCCGATTTTTTTTACCGTTTCAAACATTCTTATCCTGTTACCCGATGTAGAAACTTGACCAAGTGTAATCAAAAACAAATTATTTTTATTTACCAATTGTGGAATATCATCATCTGTTCCTGTTATTTTATAGCCTAAAATTTCTTTTCCTACATTTTCGGGTAAATCAAGTATTCCTGCAATTTTGTATTCTCCTGTCGTTTCAATTACATCGATGCAAGCCTTACAATGCCCGCCACCACCAATTAGTATGATTTGTTTTTCAACCATTTTGTTGCATTAAATTACACTACTCGGGATGTTTACCAACCTGTCTGCCAACCATTCAGCATTTTCCAAGTTTCCTGTTTGACAATCTTTATACATCGGCAGTTTATTCATCAATACCCAAGCCGGTCTTGTCATC
>JALWKH010000267.1 GCA_026996635.1 Bacteroidales bacterium
ATTTACCCGAAAAAGAAAGAAAGACACATTAACTCATACTTGGAATACAAAAAGCAGAATGAGCAAAAATAAAAGAACCAAACAAGAAGGTCTTGTCATAAAAGTAACAGGCAAAGAATATCTGATAAAAACAGACGGCAATAAAACATACAAATGTGTAATAAAAGGTAATCTCCGCACAAAAGAATTTAAAGCCACCAATCCCGTGGCAATAGGTGATATTGTTGAATTTGAGTGGGACGAAGAAAAAAATCTCGGTTTTATCCGTGAAATAAAAGACCGCAAAAATTACATAATCCGCAAGTCGGCAAAACTTTCCAAACAATTCCAGATAATTGCCGCAAACATAGACCGGGCTTTCCTTGTCGCAACACTTATAAATCCTCCGACTTCAACCGAATTTATCGACAGGTTTTTGGCTACTGCCGAAGCATACAACATTCCCGCTACCATAATTTTCAATAAAATTGACCTCTACACTACCGACGAACTGCAGGAAGATTTGTTTTTCCTGGAAAATGTTTACAAAGAAATTGGCTACGATGTAATAAAAATCTCGGTTACCGAAAATAAAAACCTCGAAGAAGTAATAGAAGCAACCAAAAACAAAATAAACCTTTTCACCGGTCATTCTGGCGTAGGAAAATCAAGCCTGATAAAAGCACTTATCCCCGGCATAGAAATAAAAATCGGCAGTCTGTCAGAATATCATCTCAAAGGCAAAAACACCACTTCTCACTCCGAAATGTTTGAATTGCCTTATGGCGGCTATCTTATTGACACACCGGGAATTAAAGGTTTCGGGCTTTATGAATTCAAAAAGGAAGAATTGTCTCATTTTTTCCCCGAGATTTTCAAAATTGGGCAAAATTGCGAATTTAACGACTGCACACACACTCACGAACCCGGATGTGCCGTAAAACAAGCAGTGGAAGAAGGCTTAATAGCATACACCCGTTACGAAAGCTACTTGGATATATTTTTTGACGAAAACGAAAAATACCGCAAACCGTTTTAACGATGATACTCGTCTTTACGAAACATATTACACCTCGACTCCAATACACACTAAATTACATTTTCCGTAACTTTCTCAACACTGAATACAACATTACAACTAACAAAGATGAATTCACCACATCGGATTTGCCTAAAATAAATTACTCACCAGAAAAAATAAACGGTTCCATAAATATTAAACCATCAGGATTATTGTATGAAACAGGCATAAAAAAATCCACCCCGGTTTACAAAAAGAAAGACGGTAAGCACTACCTTTTTCACACATTCGAAGAAGGCTTTGACTTGGAATTTGACATTTTCTCGGCAGTTTTTTATATGATTTCCCGCTACGAAGAATACGGATATAAATTCACCTTCAGGCATAGCGACTCTATTGCTTTTGAATACGGTTTTCTCACGCTTCCCGTAGTAAATATTTGGGTCAGTGAACTCAAAAACATACTCAACAAGAAATATAAACTTCAACTTTCATTACCCGAACACAAACACCTGTCAACCATCGACATAGATAATGCTTATGCTATCAAACACAAAGGACTTTTACGCTATATGCTTGCCACAGCCCGTAGCACTGTAAGGCGAGATGCGGAAGACCTAAAAACTCGGCTTAAACTATTATTTTCACGAACCAAAGATCCTTACGACACTTACGATTTCATAAAAGACCTGCACAACCGGTACAACAAAAAACCAATATTTTTTATTCTCCTTGCCGACTACGGTAAATACGATAAAAACCTGAATTACAAAAACAAAGCATACCGCAACCTGATAAAAGATTTAGATAAATTTGCCACGGTAGGAATTCACCCGGGGTATGCGTCAAACTTTGATTCAACCAAACTTCAAACAGAAATTTCAAGGCTGAAAAAAATTCTCGGCAGGGAAATTACCGTTTCAAGACAACACTTCCTTATGCTGGACTTGCCCCAAACCTACCGCAACCTGATAAAACTCGGCATCAAGGAAGATTACACAATGGGATATTCATCATTTCCCGGATTTAGGGCAGGCACTTCAGTTCCGTTCAACTTTTACGACTTGGAAGCCGAAGCGGAAACATCTATAAAAATTTATCCGTTTCAAGTAATGGACGTGGCACTGAACAAATATCTAGGCTTGACGCCTGAAGAAGCAATAGATTTCAGCCTGAAAATAATAAACCATACCAAAAAATACGGCGGATATTTCATAAGTGCTTGGCACAACGAATCACTCGGGGAATTTAGGCAATGGAAAGGCTGGCATACTGTTTTTGAACAAATTCTGAAAAATGGCTGATTTGAAAATTAAATACCTGAAACACGACAAAATAAACCAAAAGATTTGGGACGAAGTCATCAGGGATTCTTACAATTGCAATGTGTACGCCCTTTCGGCTTATCTGAACATTACCACGCAAGGCAAATGGGATGCCCTTGTAGCCGGCAACTACGACTATGTGATGCCTATTCCCGTAAAAAAGAAATTTTTCATAAAAGTATCATTGCACCCACTTTTCAACCAACAACTTGGAATCTTTTCTCCCCACAAAATAAGTCGTGAAATAGTAAAGGACTTTGTTGACGCTATACCAGAAAGCATTAAATATCTCGAACTTAAATTTAACAAATTCAACGATTTATCACTCGTAACCAAAGGAGAAATTATTCCTAATGTCAATTTTGAATTGGATTTGATTTTGCCTTATCAAGACCTTTTCAAAAAATTTTCTGCAAACACCAAACGCAACATAAAAAAGGCCTTAAACAACAATATTAAAACCGTTTTCATTGACAATAAGTCTTTTTTCAACTTTTTCAGATACTACTTCTCCAAGCAGTTCAAAGGAGTCTTGGGTAAAAAAGATTTTACGACTTTCAAAAAATTGGTTGATTTCGGTGTTTTAAAATCAAATTTCACTCCTGTATTTCTCGGTGCGGTAAACAATGAAGCAAAACTTATTGCAACAGCTTTTTTCATAAAGCATAAAAACAAAATTTACTACATCGACGGCATTTCATCACCCGAAGGAAAAGATAAATCGGCAATGTTCCTTATTTTCGACCACATCATAAGAACCTATTCCGGAAACAATATGATTCTTGACTTTGAAGGCAGCAACATCGAATCGGTAGCACGGTTTTACAAAGGTTTCGGATCTATGCAAACCCAATACAACACCCTCATAATAAACAAATTGGGGTCTCTTGCAAAATTAAAAAGGAAATAAAAAAATTCTGGCATATTGAGACAACAAACACAGATGAACAATAAATTTAACTATCAATTATTTTAATCAATTTTTCCACCCTAATAAACTCTAACTGGCTATAGCCAGAAATAACATTACTTCCTAACAACATCATTCCGAAAACGTCATTCCGAACTTGTTTCAAAATCTAAATATTTCGTAACCTCAAATTTTTCCAGAAACCTTCTTGTTATCTTCAAAGATGCTGAAATAAATTCAGC
>JALWKH010000268.1 GCA_026996635.1 Bacteroidales bacterium
GCCGAGAGTGTAATAATCAATGCAAGTTTCTGTTGTGATAGTAAATCCGGGTGGAACAGGTACGCCAATTCTGGCCATTTCAGCAAGTCCTGCACCTTTACCGCCAAGAAGGTTTTTCAATTCAATACTTCCTTCGGCCGATCCGTTTCCAAATAAATAAATCCTTTTTTTATCCATAATTCTATAATTTTTTTTAAAGCAAAAATTTTCCAAATGTAAAAATACAACTTTTTCGCTAAACGGAAATATTTTTCTCTAATAAAATTGAGTTTGCATTAACCAAATTTTATTAACGGTTTTTTTAATGTATATTGTGTAAATTAGCAACTCAAAAAATTAAACTATGATTTTCAGGATAATTGTATGGGTTGTGATGCTTTTTGGTGGAGTGGCAGGAGGTTATTATTTGGACTACATTTTTTTTGATGGTATTCATAATAATTGGAAATTCCATTTGATAAGCTTTATCATTGGTGTATGGTTGCTGAGAATAGTAATGAAAATAAGCAGGAATACAGGCCGTACTTTGGCAAAATACGGGCGAAAGGGAGATGTGCCGAGGTTAGACACAAATATAGTTGTAACACAAGGACCTTACAAATATATGCGACATCCTATGCATTTGGGGTTGTTGCTGTTTCCGCTTGCCATTGCATTTTTGGTGGGGTCTCCTTCTTTTATTTTACTGATTGCACCGCTTGAGATTATTTTTATGCTTGTTATGATTAAGCTGGTGGAAGAACCTGAGGCAAAAAAGAAATTCGGTAAGCAATACGAGGATTACATTAAAGATAAACCTTGGTTTTGCCTTAGAAAAGAATGTATAAATGAATTGTTGAGAGATGTGCCAAAAGAAAAATGATTTTATGCTGTTGGTTACTGGTTATTAAAATTATAGGTACTTTGGTAATGAAAAATTATAAAAACAAATTATATTTGTCCCAAACTAAAATGTTTAATTATGAAATCTTTTCTTAAATATTTACTGGCGAGTTTTATAGGAACTTTTATTGCTCTTTTTATTGTTTTTATGGTAATGATAGGTTCTCTTGTAGGGTCAATGATGGATTCGTTCTCGGAAGGAATGAAGGATACAAAGCAAGTTAAGGTGAAAGAAAACAGCATATTGGAAATAAATTTTAACGAGAATGTTACAGATAAGCCCGTTACAAACCCGTTTGAAATTTCCGGGTTTGATTTCAGCAACATAAATAAAAAATACATAACACTGAAGACTTATCTCGACCACATCAAAAAAGCAAAAACCGACCCCAAGATAAAAGGTATTTATTTGAATTTCGAAGGTTTTAATCTAAGTCTTTCCAAGGCTGAAGAAATCAGAGATGCTTTGCTTAATTTCAAAAAGTCGGGTAAGTTTATAATTGCTCGTGGCGATATGTTTACCCAATATCAATATTATGTTGCAACGGTTGCAGACAAAATTTACCTTACACCGGAAGGGGCTTTGCTTTTCCAAGGAATGAATGCACAAATAATGTTTTACAAAAAACTTCTCGAAAAACTTGATGTTAAGCCCGAAGTTATCAGACACGGTAAATTCAAAAGCGCTGTTGAGCCGTTTATTCTCGACAGTATGAGTAATGCAAATTATTTACAAACAAAGGTTTATGTATCATCATTGTGGAATCATATTTTGGAAGGTATTGCCGCAACAAGGAATATACTTGTGGATAGTTTGAACAAATATGCCGACTTGTTGTTGATTGATAGTGACAGTGCTGCACTTAAATACGGTTTTGTTGACGGATTGAAATATGAAGATGAAGTGCTTGCAGAATTGAAAAAAATGATGGAAGTGAAAGATGAGGATGATTTGAATTTTGTGGCAATGTCCAAGTATGCCAAAACTCCCGTGATGCAACCCATTACCAAAAATAAAATTGCAGTAGTATATGCTGTAGGTGAAATTGCATACGGAAACGGTAACGATAACAACAAAATTTATCCGCAAAGGTTGGTGAAAGAAATCAGAAAGGCAAGAAAAGACTCTACCGTAAAAGCTATTGTTCTCAGGGTTAATTCTCCGGGTGGTAGTGCTTTGTCGGCAGAAATAATTTGGCGTGAACTCAAACTTGCCCAAAAAGCAAAACCGCTTATTATTTCAATGGGTGATTTGGCCGCATCGGGTGGTTATTATATTTCGGCTGCAGGAGATTATATTGTTGCAGATCCGACAACTATTACAGGTTCCATAGGAGTGTTCGGGTTGCTGTGGAATGCCAAAGGGTTGTTGAACAATAAAGTAGGTATAAATGTAGACGGATATAAAACGAATAAATATGCAGATTTGGGTTCGTTTTACAGACCGCTTACTACATACGAAAGACAAAAAATGCAAAACTTGGTGGAAAAAACTTACCGCACTTTCTTAAAGAGGGTGGCAGACGGCAGAAGTATGACAATGGCAGATGTTGACAGCATCGGACAAGGACGTGTTTGGAGTGGTCTTAATGCAAAAGAAATAGGTTTGGTTGATGAGTTCGGAGGTTTGGAAAAAGCCGTAAAAATAGCAGCAGACAGGGCAAGAATCAAGAAGTATAAAGTTGTGGAATATCCGAAGAAGAAAGAATTTATGGAAATGTTGATGGAATCGTTGAAGGACGATATGGTTAAGGCTGTGATTAACACTTACTTACCCGAAAGTGTAAAAGAACAAAAAGCGATGATGGAATTTATCCGCAACAACAAAGGTGTAATGGCTCTTATGCCGTATTCAATCATATTTAATTAACAGGTTTTTATGAATTGGGATCAGCATTACAGCGAGGTAAGAAGAATTGTGGGGGAGTGGAATTCCGGATTTGACATAAAAGTTATTTATCCGTTACCGCAATCGGGGTCACACAGGTTGTATTTTCGTGTCAAGAGCGATGACAAGTCTGTTATAGTGGCTTACAATGCGGATGTGGAGGAAAACAATGCCTTTTTCGGTTTTACTTTTACTTTTTTGGACGAGAATATCCCCGTGCCGGAAATTTACCATATAGACAAAAGCAGGCAATATTACATTTTGCAAGATTTGGGTGATGTAACATTGTTCAGGTATCTGGCGGAGAATGATTTTGAAGCGGCATTACCGTATTATAAGCAAGCTATTGATAATCTGATTAAGGTTCAACTGACAGGAAAAGAAAAAATAGACTTTTCGTTGGCATATCCCATTCATTCTTTCAACAAACAAGCGATATTGTGGGATTTGAACTACTTCAAGTATTATTTTCTCAAACTTATTTATGTGCCGTTCAATGAAGAAAAATTGGAGTACGCTTTTAATGTTTTTGCCGATTATTTGGTGTCCGCACCGCATCAGTATTTTATGTACCGTGACTTCCAGTCAAGAAACATTATGATTTATAATGAAAAAACTTATTTGATTGATTATCAAGGAGGAAGGATGGGGGCGGTGCAATACGATTTAGCATCTCTTCTTTATGATTCAAAAGC
>JALWKH010000269.1 GCA_026996635.1 Bacteroidales bacterium
AAACAAAAGGAGATAGAAAAACTGATGGACAAACTTATGGACGATGAAATGAAAAAGCTCCTTGACGAACTTCAAAAACTGCTTCAACAAAACGAAGACAAGAAATTTGAAGAAAAAGCCCGGGAAGCCGAAACCAACTTTGACGAACTGTCGAAAGAACTTGACCGCAACCTTGAAATATTAAAGCGTTTTGAAGTAGAAAAAAATGTGGAAAAAGTATCGGAACAACTGAAAGAACTTGCCAAGAAACAAGAAGACCTTGCCAAAAAAACCGAAAAAGCAGGCAAATCGGAAGAAGAAAAAAACAAACTTCTGCAAGAACAGGAAAAACTCAACAAGGAGTTTGAAGACGCTATGAAAAAATACGAAGAAACCAAGCAAAAAAACTCGGAACTTCAACACCCTTACAAACTTGACGACTTCACCGAACAAAAAGAACAAATCAAACAAGGAATGCAGCAGTCCAAGCAACAAATGCAAAGCGGCAAAAACAAAAAAGCATCTAAACAACAAAGGCAGAACGCCCAAAATATGAAACAACTTGCCGAACAAATGCAAGCTATGATGAAAAGCCAACAAATGCAGCAAATGACGGAAGACTTGACTGCACTTCAACAACTTGCCGAAAACATAAACATCTTCTCAATGGAACAAGAAAACCTGATGAAGCAATTCCGCAAACTCAATTACTACCGCGACTCAAAAACAAACGACCTGATAAGAAAACAACACGAACTCAAAGTAAGTTTCGAAGTGGTAAGCGACTCCCTGTTTGCCATATCGCAACGGATACCTCAACTAGCCAATGTAATAACAGACGAACTCGGCAACCTGAAAATGAAACTGGAACGCACCGAAGAACAACTAAAAAACGGAAATTACAGACAAGCGGCAACCACACAGCAATTTGTAATGACTTCCGCCAACAACCTCGACCTGCTCATATCCGAACTTATCCAAGCCATTGTAAACCAAATGAAAGCACCCAACCAAAGCAACAGCTCGTGCAACAAACCCGGGGCAAAACCCGGCAGCAAAATCTCGCAAATGCAAAAATCAATGGAATCACTCAAACAACAACTGCAACGAATGATTTCCGAACTCAAAAAACAAGGCAAAGGAGGTAAAGGTTCAAAGCAATTGAATAAAGAAATAGCCAAATCAATAGCCCAATACGAAAAGTTCCGTCAAAAATTATCCGAGCTTATGAACGGAGACTTGCACCCCGATGCCGTAAGACAATTAAATCAAATTAACAAACTGCTGGAACAAAACCTCAACGACCTTATTAACAACAACTTAACCGAGAACTTGATTAGCAGACAAGATAAAATACTTGTCAGGCTGCTTGAAGCCGAAAATGCCGAAAGACAACGAAAAACGGACAATCAACGAAAAGCCGAAACGGCAAAAGACATAATAAACAGAAACAAAAACAAATTGGGCTCGTATAAGACACTAAAAGACAAGTTCAGTGATGTGCTTTATAAAGAAAATCTTAAGTTGAACAAAACTTATGAACAGAAGTACAAACAATATATTCTAAACTTGCAAGATCAATGGTAGAAGAAAAATCAAAAAAAGTGCTAATTATCTCATCAAGAATAGAAAACATTAAGCTGGTAGATTCGTTTATAGACGAAATTTTTTCCGATTTTCACTTTTCCGAACAATTTTACGGTAATGTGCTCATATCTGTTCACGAAGCCGTGAGCAATGCAATCCAGCACGGCAACAAAAGAAATCCCGACAAAAAAGTAAAAATTACATCCTACCGCGAAGGAGAATGTTTGGTGATCTGTGTGGAAGACGAAGGCAACGGCTTTGACCACACCACACTACCCGACCCCACAAAAGACGAAAACCTAGAAAAACCTTACGGACGCGGTATTTTCCTTATTTCTAACCTGACGGATAAATTTGAATTCTCCAATAACGGCAGAAAAATAGAAATGCGTTTCAACTACAAAAACCCTAAAGTTGTTTAATCCTGTTTTGTAATCATTTCAAAATTTACCTAATTTTAGTTAAGCCGCATATTGATATTTTCCACTACTTTTGTAATGAATAACAAAAAACGAAATACTATGACAAAGAAAATGCAAGTTTATAAGTGCGAAATCTGCGGCAACATCGTAGAAGTAATGCACGAAGGAGCAGGCGAACTCGTATGCTGCGGACAACCGATGAATTTATTGGAAGAAAAAACAGCAGACACATCAACCGAAAAGCACGTGCCTTACATAGAAAGAAAAGACAACAAATATGTGGTGAAAGTCGGTGAAAACACAGCACACCCAATGGAAGAAAAGCACTACATAGAATGGATTGAACTTATTGTGGACGGTGCTGTTTACAGAAAACATTTGAATCCGGGCGATGCACCCGAAGCCGTTTTTGAAGTTCCTGAAGGAAAAGAAGTTTCGGCACGCGAATACTGCAACATCCACGGACTTTGGTCAGGCAAACTGTAAAACAAAACTGCACATGTAACATAAAACCCCTTAAAACTGCCCCAATGCGGGCAGTTTTTTTATTTCCCCGAATTTGATTATTTTAGCATAGCAGCTAAAAATAATCTATTTTCCCAAATGCAAAAAACTATTCTAATAATAGGTGGAACCGGAACCATAGGGAAACCTGTTGCTGAGAAGTTGAAAGAAGCAGGATTCTCAATAAGGGTCTTTGCCAGAAATAAAAATAAAGCAAATCGGATTTTAGGTAATGAATATCAAATCGTTGAAGGAGATGTAACAGATACCCGAACATTAGAATCCGCACTTGAAGGTTGCTACGGTGTTCACATAAGCTTGTCCGGAGAAAATGAACAGACAGGAGTGGAAAATATCGTGAAAATTGCAAAGAAGAAAAGAGTTGAAAGAATAACTTACATTTCGGGCACTTCAGTAGCAAAAGAATACATTTGGTTCCCGCAAACCAAAAGAAAATTCTTTGCAGAAAAAGCAATTAAAGAAAGTGGTGTAGCTTACACAATCTTTTGCCCTACTTGGTTTATGGAATCATTACCACGCTTTATAAAAGGGAATAAAGCATTTGCTTTCGGGAAACAACCTAATCCATATCATTTCCTTGCGGCAGACGACTTTGCGGAAATGGTTGTTAAATCATACACAACGGATAAAACCAACAACAAAAGGCTTACTATACACGGCCCCGAAGCTATTCTTTTTCACGATGCGTTGCGGCAATTCTGTTCAGTATTTCATCCCGGAATCAAAAAAATTACCACCTTACCTTATTGGCTAGCCGGAATAATTGCTGCAATAAAGGGAAGTAAACAAATGAAAACCGCAAATGAATTTATGGAATATTTCGAAAAAGTAGGCGAACTCGGGGAACCTACGGAAGCAAATAATATATTTGGACCACCAAAAACAACATTAAGCGAATGGTTAAAATTAAAAAAATCGGAAAAAACT
>JALWKH010000270.1 GCA_026996635.1 Bacteroidales bacterium
ATGATGAGGAAGCAGGCAAGCACGCCGTAACACACTACAAGGTTTTGGAAAGGTTCGGATATGCCACATTGGTCAAATGCAATTTGGAAACAGGACGCACTCATCAAATCAGGGTGCATTTTAAGCACATAGGACATCCGCTTTTCGGAGATGCCACATACGGTGGTGATAGAATTTTGAAAGGAACGCAATTCCCTAAGTTTGAGCAGTTTGTGAAGAATTGTTTTAAGATAATGCCGCGACAAGCCTTGCACGCCAAAACACTTGGTTTTATTCATCCTACCACGGGAGAAAAAATGCAATTTGACAGCGAATTGCCGGAAGATTTTGCAGCTGTGCTTGAAAAATGGCGAAGGGCAAGTGTTGATTATTATTAGTGAGGAATTTATGTATTTTTGCAGATTAAAATTTAGAATATGCCTGATAGAACAAAACAACCACCCATAAAACAAATAGAAAAAATTTCTTGGATAAATCCCGAACTGATATTGAGGGAAAGGAATTTGGAATTTTACGGTTTACCGTCTCAAAAGGATCCGATTGTAAAAGTTGAATTTGTTTTGCCTGCCGGAAGGTTTTTGGCGGACAATGTGCTTGTGCCGCTTATGGTTTCACGGTTGTTCGGCAGGGCTACCAAAAAACATACTTCCGACGAAATATCCGACTTGATGGATTTTTACGGCATTTCGTATAAGGTTGGAGTTTTTGATGATTATACTTCCGTTAGTTTTTATGCCATTTCAAAGTTTGCAAGTAATCTTTTGGATTTGATAATAGAGATTTTTGAAGATAACAGTTTTGATGAAGATGAGTTTAAGGTTGAGTTGGAAAGGGAAAAGTCTGCATTTTCGGTGAACTTGCAGAAAACGGATTTCCTGGCGAGAAGGGAGTTTATGAAAAGACTGTACGGTGAAGAAAATTATAAATTGATAGATTTCAAAGACTTTGAAAATATTACCGTGGGTGATTTGGAAAACTTTACTTCAAATTATTTTTCTTTTATTGGTGCTATTGTTATTGTTTCGGGCGATTACAATGAAAATGATGTAAAAACCTTAGCCAACTTTATTAAAAATTATGCCAATTATAAAAAAATACCCGAAAACAGGCAACCATTGACCATACAAAATCAGTCTAAATACTACTGTGTGGAAAAGGAAAATGCAGAACAATCAACAGTGATAACGGGAAAAATTACAATAGATAAAAAGCACGAAGATTACAAAAAGCTGGCAATTGTCAATACTGTTTTGGGAGGTTATTTCGGGTCGAGGTTGAGCAAGAACATAAGGGAAGACAAAGGATTTACTTATGGAGTTTACTCTATTTTATCTGCAAGGAGAACACACAGTATTTTCAAAATTGAGGCGGATATAGGTGTAGAACACAAAGATGCTTATTTGAAAGAAGTAAGATCGGAATTAAACAAAATATGTGAGGCACCTGTTGGCAATGGGGAGCTTACTTTGGTGAAAAATTATTTAAGCGGCTCTCTTTTAGGCAGCTTTGACGGTGTGTTTGAACAAGCTGCAATTTTTGCATCATTGAGAAGGAACGGGTTGGATTTCAGTTATTATGATGATTTTTTGGCAGAGTTAAAAACTGTTACGGCAAATGAGTTGAAAAGTGTGGCGAATAAATATTTAAAGTTTGATGAGATGATAAATGTAATAGCGGGGAAATGTTAAGGTTTCTGTTGTTAAATATAATTTTGGGAATCATTTCTCTTTCGGCAACTGCCCAACAAGACATTTGGGCACCCGACCCGCCTGTGCTTGATAGTGTAAGTGTGGATATTTCTACGGTTAACGGTGATGTTTATATCGGTTGGAAGCCTAGTGATTCGTTAGATGTTAAAGGGTATTATATTTATACGGATTCAAATGCTGCAGGCACAACTATTTGGACATTAAAAGATACCGTTTGGGGCAGGTTAAATACTTCATATTTCGATAATAATGCTTCTGCAGGTTATTATAGTGTGGGGTACAGGATAGCGGCTTTTGACTCGTCAAATAATGTGAGTTTGATGACAGACCCGCACTTTACCATTTATGCTTTCCCGTATGAAGTGGACGAAAATTGCAGGGTGAAAATAAAATTGTCTTGGCAACATTATATTGGTTGGAGTGAGGTAGCTTATTATGTGATTTACCGTAGGGCAAATGATGTAGGTAATTTTGTAAAAATAGATACCGTTCCGGGAAATGCCACGGAATATTTGGATGATGATTTGCAAGATGGAGTGAATTATTGCTATTATGTTCGTGCTTTCTCCAATGACGGAAAAACTTCAAGTTCGAACAGACCTTGTTTTTTGGTAGATGTTCCTAATGTGCCATCTTACATAGATTTGGCAAATGTGAGTACGATTGGTGAAAATCAGATACAACTTACAATTTTGTCTGACCCGAACACGAACGGAACAAACAAAATAAGTATTTACAGGAAAAGATATTCCGAAGACGACAGTAAGTACAGGAGGGTGAAAACAATTACTTTGGAAGCAAACAAAAGTGAATTTTTTGTTACTGACAATACAAATGATAAGGTGTTGTATAAATATAAAGCTGTTGTAACAGATGCTTGCGGAAACGAGATTTTAACCTCCAATGAGGCTTCAAATGTGGTAATGTCAATGGAATTTGTGGATGATTTACAGTTTTATTTGCAATGGAATTCTTATGAAGATTGGGTTGGCGGAATAGATTCAACCTTTTTGTATCGACAAATTGATAATTATACTCCGGGTATTATAAGCGAAGAAGACTTTTCTTTTAATGATTATTTCGACGATATGACGACTTACGATTTCAGGGGAAAATTTTACGAAGGTAATTTCTGTTATTTTGTGGAATTTAAGCAAAAAGAACCAAACCAATATTCAGGTAAACGGTATTCTTCCAAGTCAAATAAGGTGTGTTTTACAGAATTTTCACGTGTTTTTATGCCAAATGCATTTATTCCGTCTTGGACTACGGATTCGGTAAATTCTGTTTTTAAGCCGAGTTCGTTATTTATTAAGAAAGAAGGATATTATTTTGCTGTTTTTGACAGATGGGGTAATTTGTTATTTGAAACGCACGACCCTACCAAAGGGTGGAATGGCAGGGATTCGTACGGGAATTTGGTGCCTTCAGATTATTATGTTTATGTGTTGATATATACCGACAACAACGGAGAAATTCATAAAAGAAGCGGACATTTTGTTGCCGTAGATTGATGTATTATGTTGTTTGCCATTGACGACAGAGATATTGAGAGGTATGTTGAGGAAAATATGTCTCATCTTCCGGGTGATGAACTTCTAGACGAGATAGAACGCTATACTTTCTGGAACACGGTTAATCCGCGGATGATTTCAGGGAAAATTCAAGCCCGTTTGCTGCAATATTTTGTTATGATGACCGGGGCGGAAAAGGTTTTGGAAATAGGGACTTTTACCGGCTATTCGGCTGTGGCTATGGCAAATGTTTTGCCCGAGGGTGGGGTAGTAGTCTCTTTTGATGTGAATGATGAATATGCCGAAAAAGCACGCACATTGTTGAGTGGTAAGGCGGTTGAAAAGAAAATAAAAATTTATACTTCCGGGTTTGATAATGTTTTGGAAAGTTACGGCAAGTTTGATTTGATTTTTGTTGACGGCGAAAAAGACGAATATATGGCTTATTTTGAAAAATACTTCCCTTATCTGACTTCATCCGGTATTATGATTTTTGATAATGTGCTGTGGAGTAAAAAGATTTTTGATGCTAATGCCAAAGATAAAAAAACTGTACATCTGCTAAAGTTTAATGAAGAGATGAAGAAAAAAGCTGAAGTTATTAACTTTATCTTGCCAGTGAGAGACGGTTTAATGCTTGTGATGAAAAATAATTTTGATTAATCAACGAACAATTTTAGACTTTTTATTTTTGGCTGTGTAGATGTTTTTGTTTAATTTTATTCAGTCAATTAAAAAACTTAATGTTATGTATCTTTTGGGAAATGTTATGGTAGCCGTATTGTTATTAGTTGATCTTGCCCTGGTTATTTTGATGATTGTTTCAATGTGGAAAATCTTTGAAAAGGCAGGTAAGCCGGGGTGGGCGTCTTTGATACCTATTTACAATACCATTGTGCTATTGGATATTGTTGGGAAACCTTGGTGGTGGATTTTTTTGTTGATAATACCAATCGTTAATATAATTTTTGCAATTATTGTTATTCACGGATTGTCAAAATCGTTTGGTTTAAACGGTTGGTTTACTTTGGGACTGCTGTTTTTAGGCATAATTTTTTATCCTATACTTGCTTTTGGTGATTACAAATATGTGGGTCCGGGAGGAGTAACGAACGGTTGATGTTTCACTTCCCGGGAAACCACGGTGTTTCCATAAATCCTTTGTCCATTGCTATTTTTCTGCCAAGCACAAAAAAGTAATCGGACAGCCTGTTGAGGTATGTAATTATTGTGGTATCTACTTTAAAGAGTGATGTTAATGAAATAACGCTGCGTTCTGCACGGCGGCATACAACCCTTGCTTTGTGACAGGCGGATACTGCTTGATTGCCACCGGGAATTACAAGTGATTTTAAAGGTGGTAAATGTTCGTCCATATCATCGATTTTCTTTTCCAACCAATCGATATCTTCCGGAGTAACAGCCAATTTTACAGTTTTGTTCATTTGCTTATCACTGGCCAAAACCGCACTTATATTCATTATCTTTTTTTGAATCTCAACAAGTTGTTCTTTTATTTCCGTATCTATATCAAAATCCCTTATGGCGCCTGTAAATACATTTAGTTCGTCAAGATTCCCGTATGCATCTATACGCGGGTGGTTCTTGGGTACACGTGTGCCACCGATTAATGATGTAGTGCCGGTATCACCCGTTTTGGTATAAACTTTTATTTTTTTCATAGTTCAGTGGGTTTTGACTGTCGTCTTCTATTTTTCCGTCTTTGAGTTTTATTATCCTTTCTGCAAATTCTGCGATATCGGGTTCGTGTGTGACCAGAATTATTGTATTGCCTTGTTTGTGTATGTCGGAGAAAAGCCGCATAATATCTTCCGATGTTTTAGAGTCCAAGTTACCCGTGGGTTCGTCTGCCAAAATAATGGACGGGTTGTTCACCATAGCACGGGCTATTGCCACTCTTTGCCTTTGTCCGCCGGATAGCTCATTGGGCTTGTGGTGCATTCTGTCTTTTAGTCCGACAAGTTCCAACAACTCCGCAGCACGTTTTAATCTTTCCCCTTTTTTTACACCTGCATAAATCAAAGGCAGAGCCACGTTTTCCAACGCATCGTATTTGGGCAAAAGGTTAAAAGTCTGAAAAACAAAACCTATTTCTTTGTTTCTGATTTCGGCAAGTTTGTCTTCGGAGAGTTTAGAAACATCTTTACCGTTCAAAAAATACCTGCCTGCGGTAGGTGTGTCTAAACAGCCCAGAATATTCATCAGAGTTGATTTCCCACTACCGCTTGATCCCATTATGGCAACATATTCATTTTTTGTTATTGATAAGTCAATACCACGGAGTGCTTTAATGATTTGGGTGCCGAGTTTATAATATTTTTTCAGACCTTCCAGCCTGATAAGTTCGCCGTTCATTTTATTTGAAGTATTATGATTTTTGCGGGGCACAATTCAGCTGCTTCTTTTGCCTCGTCAAGCAATGCATCGTTTACGCTCAACGATTGTATTCCGTTTTTTTCTTTTGATCCTATCAAATCTACTTTCCCGTCGCTGTCATTTACTTGAAAAAGAGCCGGGGATGCTTCTACGCAATATGCACAACCCAAACATTTTTCCCTGTAGTGCAATACTTTAAACATCAGAAAATATCATTTTCGTCAATACCATACATATCATCGTCGTTGAATCCGAATTCATCTTCGTCTTCATCAATATCTTCTTGTGTATCTCCTAAATCAAGGTCATAAAATGTTTGGTCGGGAACTTGTCCTTTTTCGTTGAAAAAGAACGGATATTCCAATTCTTTTTGTTCGTCTGTGGTAGATATGAATTCAAGCACAAAATACCTTTCGCTAAACATATCGAAAAGATACAAGAGTTTTTGTTTTGCCCTGCCTACCACATCTGCTATGGTTATATCTTTCATTGGAGAATCTTTTGACGGGTCGTTAAAATTAATTGCAGGATATTCTTTTTTTATAGACCAATCGTCTTCACTAACCAAAAGAAAAGAAGCTGCTTCATGATTGTCATAGTTTAATTTTTTTGTAAGTGCATTATGCAAGTCCCACAATGTTTGTTTTCCTTTTACAACAATATCCATTGAAAAATCTTCATCTTGGGGATACAACATTCTGAATAAATATAACATAGCTGTAGGTTTTATATGTTTTGCAAAAATTCCAAAATGTCAACACCGTCCGGATAATCTGTTAATTCGGGGAACTGTGCCATTCCGAAATTTTCTTTTGTTTGGACGATTTGTATTTTATCTTTCAAAGATAGTAATTTTAAATCTAAATTGGTATTTTTATCATAAAACTCGTAATAAATTACAGATACGGGAGATGATACTCCTTCGTCTTCTTTCATTAAAAAGAAATTACCGTCGAGATGGTCTATTTTGTTAAGCAAATAAATTGCTTTGTGATAGTCATAATTATTAGCATACTTATTATGATTGGAAAATTCTGCGTATTTTGCCGAGTTGAAGGTTTTTATTATTTTTTCGACGGGATAGCCTTCAGGTAAATAAAGTTTGGAAACATTCCTGCAGCCCAACCCGAAGTATAAGAAAACATCATCGGCAAGTTTTTTTATGTCTTCTTCGGTTTCGCTACCGTCAAATATTGCAATTGAACTGCGGTTTCGCCTGATAATGTTAGGATAGTTTCCGAAATATTTTTCAAAATAAACGGCACTGTTATCCGAACCTGTTGCTATTACTGCGTCAAAGTCTTTTACCGGTTCTTCCGTTAAAATTATTTTTTCGGACAACCCGGGGGCGATTGAAGTGAGAATATTTTTTACGAATTGCGGCAGTATCCTGTCTTTTGATGATAATTTACCGATAAAAATATGCCCGCTTGCCAACACGGAAAGCATATCCTGAAACCCTACGAGTGGGATATTGCCTGCCATTATGGTAAGAATTCTTTTACCTTTTTTTACGGGTAGATTAGGATAGTTTTGCACCCATTTCTTTAAATTTTCTTCTTGAGTCAGATATTTTATGTGCGATAGTGCTGTTTTGATGCTTTCGGGTGTAAACCAAGCGTTCTCGTCGTAAGCTTTTTGGATAGTTCCGTTAAAATGTTGTGTAGTGATATAGTTGCCGTCTTTCCCGGAAAGTAGTTTGTCCAATTCTTCGGAAAAAGCTGAAAAAGTTTTTATAAAATCCATCTTAATTTTTTTTGCAAAGATAACTAAAAGAAAAAGCACCTGCGTAAAATCTTACAGGTGCTTTCCGTTAAGCAAAAAACAAGTTAACCGCTTTTATTTGTTTTCCAGATTGTTCAATCTTTTAAGTATTTCTTCGTTTTGTTTTTTGAGTTGTTCTATTTGGGTTTGTTGTTTGTTTATGATACTTTGTTGCTCTTTAATTGCATTTACAAGTACAGGGATAATATCGCTGTACATAACACCGAGAGAAGCATCGGGGTGATTTTTGTCTTGTACTACAACCTCAGGGATAACCTTTTGAAGTTCTTGTGCAGAAAAGCCTATTTTGAAATCATTGTAATTTAAATTGTCTTTTTTCCATTTAAATGCTATCGGGTTAAGTTTTAAGACTTCTTTTAAGCCGTAAGAAAGTGGTTTAATGTTAGTTTTGTCATTTAAGTCAGAAGTTTGGATTGTACCGTTTACTGCCCAAACATCTTCCCATCTTTTAGTTGATGTTCCCAAATGTCTGCTTCCATCATTATCAGCACAAACATGTCCACCAAACACATAGGTTTCATTCCCGCCTATCTCAAAATAAACTACACCATCAGGGTCACTTACTCCGGCTAAATCATTACCAAACGATATTCTAAATGGGTTTGTTGTGCCATTGTCAAACCATATAAAATCGGAATTTAAAGAATTGTTAATTTGTAATTTTGTTTGTGGGTCTGCTGTACCTATGCCCACATTTCCGTCTTTTGTAAAACAAGCCACCAAACTTTCCGTTCCTGTGCTTTCAATAACTCTAAGATTACCTTGATAATTGTCAAGATATATATCTTCATAAGTTCCTGCACCAAGAAGACTTAATTGTCCTCCTTCATTAGTATTATCTGATTTTCTTATGAGTATTTGACCGGGTTCGGTGTAAAATACATCTTTAACATCCAGTTTACCCTGAGGAGTAGTTGTTCCTATACCAACGTCACCTGTGTTTTTTATTATCATATAATCCTTGGGGATTAAACGTGTACTATTGTCCCACAACATATAAATAAATCTTAAATCACTATTATAATTATCGCCCCAATAAATCATTCCGTCAGCATCATCGGTAGTGGATAAATCGTTATCTCTGTCAACTGTTCCCATTCCTATAAAATCTGTATTGTCATAGACTGAAATTCCGGGGAGTCTGCTATTAACGCTCTGATGTGGGGTTAATAGTTGTGTTGTGTCATATCTGTCAACTACTTGTAGCATAGATGATGGGGTATTGGTTCCGATTCCTACTTTTCCGTTTGAGGAAATGATTGATCTTATTGTATCGTTAGTTTTAAAGATTAAGTCTTGATTATTTACCGTTCCAAGGAATTGTCCGTTTGAAATTGAATTTCCGTATAAACTCCAAGAGGAATCAGAATAGCTTGGTAACAAAATACTGTTGCCATTTGTTATTGATAAAGTATTTCCCGACAATGAAAGCGTTTGTTTGTCTCCAAGTTCTACCCATTGATTATTGCTCCATACCCAAAAAGAATGAGTTTCTGTGTCGTACACTACTAATCCTTCATCTGCATTTGTTGTTGAAATAGATGTTCTTTGTGCAGTTGTTAGTCTTGGGATTAAAACTCCTTTGTTACCATTTGCAGAGTAAACTTCAAACAATGCGTTACCGGTTGTACCGGTATAAGTCGAGTCATCACTCACAATAAGGTTTTGTGAGTTTACAATAAGTGATAAAAACATGAATGCAAAAAAGATGGTCTTCTTCATGACATTATGTTTTTTATGATTCACTTTGCTAAAATAATAAAATTCTGTGACAAAGAAAAAAGTTATAAAAAAAGGGACACCTGTTTTATAGTATTTTACAGGTGCATCTTTTTTTATTTAAATTTATTTATTTTCCAAATTGTTTAATCTTTTAAGTATTTCTTCATTTTGTTTTTTGAGTTGTTCAATTTGGGTTTGTTGTTGTTTTATGGCATTTACCAGTACAGGTATAATATCACTGTACATTACACCAAGTGATGAGTTAGGATTATCCTTATTTTTAACTACTACTTCGGGAATAACTTTTTGAAGTTCTTGTGCAGAAAAACCTATTTTAAAATCATTATAATTTAAATTGTCTTTTTTCCAACGAAATGCTATGGGGTTAAGTTTCAAAACCTCGTTAAGACCGTAATTAAGAGGTTTTATATTTGTTTTGTCATTTATATCAGAAGTTTGAATTGTACCATTTGTCGCCCAAACATCCTGCCATCTGTGTCCGGATGTTCCGAGATGTCTGGTAGCATCACCGTCGGGAACAACATGACCACCGAAAACATAAGTTTCATTTCCGATTACTTCAAAATAAACTACTCCATCATTATTTTGCACATTTGCTATATCATTCCCGAGGAATACTTGTAACGGATAGGTTGTCCCGTCATTACTTATCCTAAAAATCTCTGTATTGGGCTCTCCTTTTACTTCCAGTCTTACTTGTGGTTTTGTTGTTCCGATTCCTACACTTGCGTTGGAAGTAGCTCCATTTATACCCGCAATACTTCCAAGAACTATTGTATTGGAAGTGTCTGTATATGCCCTATATCCAATTACAGTTGAGTTTGTAACGCCATCTGCAATCTTAGCTCTACTACCCAGTACCGTACAATAGTCTGTACTTGGAGTTGTTCCGTCTACATCTGCAAAAGCACCGATATATGTATTTTCTGAACCACTGTTTAACATAGAAAGAGCCATATATCCAACCCCAACATTATAATCACCGCTTCGAGGGTTAAACATGGCGTATTTACCTACGGCAACATTATAATTGCCTCCTGCTGAAGGTCCACTACCTGCGTATCCATAATTATAAAGAGCATCCGTTCCTATTGCAGTGTTCCCGATACCGCTTTGCATATAAAATCCAGATCTGTATCCTATCATAACATTGTCTCCCCCATCTGTCAGGTAATGTCCTGCATCTATTCCAAATAATGATAAACGAGTTGCCGTTGTAATATTGGAACCTGACAAATATCCCATAAAAGTATTATCAGCGCTTAATTTTCCCGAAATTGAGTTGTTAATTTTAAATGTTAACGGGACATCATCGGTAGTGCCGATAAAGTTTGTGTTTTCATTTGTCCCATTATTTCCTGTTAAACTCCAAGCTGTAGAGGTAATTGAAGATGTTAAATTAACATCATTCCCGTTTAAGATACTTAAAGTATTTCCTGACAATGAAAGCGTTTGTTTGTCTCCAAGTTCTACCCATTGATTATTGCTCCATACCCAAAAAGAATGAGTTTCTGTGTCGTACACTACCAATCCTTCATCTGCATTTGTTGTTGAAATAGATGTTCTTTGTGCTGTTGTTAGTCTTGGGATTAAAACTCCTTTGTTTCCGTTTGCAGAATAAACTTCAAATAATGCGTTATTGCTTGTTCCTGAATATGTTGAGTCGTCACTTATAACTAGATTCTGTGCACTTAAATTTAATGTTAAAAGGCTTATAGCAACAGTTAGTATTCTTTTCATAGTTTTGGCTTTTTTAAGGTTTACTTTGCAAAAATAGTCAAACAAATTGATAATATGAAATTGTTTTATATGTGAAACCCAAAATTTTTTATACTTTTATTGCGTTAAAAAAAATACTCATGAAACAAATTGTTTTTTTATTTTTAGTTGTTATCTCATTGTCAGGGTTTTCACAAATTTCTTATTCTACTAAATCAAAGCGAGCTATAAAATATTTTGAAATGGCCAGGCGGTCATATAACAGTATGAATTATAATGATGCTTTGATGTATTTGGATAAAGCAAAAAAGATAGATAAAAAGTTTATTGAAGCGTATTTGCTGGCTGCCAATATTTATGAAGAAACTTATAAGTTTGACAAAGAAATAGAAGAGTATAAGCAAGTTATAAATTTAGATCCTACCTATTCTCCTAAAGTATATTTTTTCTTGGGTGAAACTGAATACCGTATGGCATACTATGATGATGCTGTAAAACATCTAAAAAGAGTTTTTGATTTTAAAAATGTGCCTTCAACAGTTGCAGGTTATACACGTAGTGTGCTGAAAAAGGCAAAATTTGCCGCTTATGCAGTGAAACACCCTGTGCCGTTTGACCCTGAGAATTTGGGACCAAATGTGAATACAGTTTATGATGAGTATTGGCCTTCGTTGACAATAGACGGAAAAACTTTGTTTATAACCCGTTTGGTGCCTAAAGATCCTAATTATCCTTATAGCCAAATGAATTCGCAAGAAGATTTTTATGTGAGCCACAAAGTAAACGGTAAATGGACTAAAGCAGTACCGTTGGGACCTCCAATAAACACAAAAAATAATGAAGGTGCACCTACTGTTACGGCAGATGGGCATTCATATTACTTTACTGCCTGTAACCGCCCTAATGGGTACGGTAAGTGTGACCTGTATTTTTCGCATTATGTAAATGGAAGATGGACTAAGCCTGTAAATATCGGTCCTCCAATTAATACAAAGGCTTGGGAAAGCCAACCCAGTGTGAGTGCCGACGGCAGAACATTGTATTTTTCGAGTAGCAGGCCAGGTACCAGAGGAAAAATGGATATTTGGGTTTCTCATAAATTACCTGACGGGCATTGGTGTAAACCTATAAATTTAGGCGACAGCATAAATACCGATTTGAGTGAGATGTCACCTTTTATACATCCTGACGGCAGGACATTGTATTTTGCTTCGGAAGGTTGGCCCGGAATGGGAGGCTTGGATTTGTTTGTTTCATACAAAATAAATGATACGACTTGGACCACACCCGTTAATCTCGGTTATCCGATAAATACCAATGGTGATGAGATAGGGTTGATAGTGGATGCTACAGGATCTTATGCAATGTTTTCTTCTTCACGCAGCACAAAGTATGGCAAAGATATTTTTCAATTTCCGCTTTATAATAAAATTAAACCTAAACTTGCAGTAACTTATGTGTCCGGGAAAATAGTTGATGCAAAAACGGGAAAGCCGGTTGAAGCTCAAATAGAATTGATTGATTTGGATAAAGATTCTTTAGTTGCGGCAGTTTCTTCAAACAATCAAGACGGATCCTATATTGTACCGTTGCCTGTGGAAAGAAATTATGCAATGAGTATAGAAAGCAAGGGGTATATGTATCATTCCGAAAACTTTTCGTTGAAAAATATCAAAGACCCTGAAAAACCTTATCGCAAAGACGTGAAATTAAATCCGATAGCAATAGGCAACAGGTCTGTGTTGAAGAATATCTTTTTTGAAACGGATTCGTATGTGCTTAAACCCGAATCAAAGGCAGAGTTGAACAAGTTGATAAAGTTTTTGAAAATGAATCCGAATGTTAAAATTGAAATTAGCGGTCATACGGATAATAGGGGTAGCCGGGAACACAATATGAAATTATCTATGAACAGGGCAAAGGCTGTATATGATTATTTGATTGCACACGGCATTGATAAAAGCAGGCTTTCTTATAACGGATACGGATTTGATAAACCTATTGCTACTAACGACACTCCTGAAGGACGGGCTCTTAATAGACGTACGGAGTTTAAGATTATAAGTATGTGATAAAATAAAAAAAGGCTGCCATAACGACAGCCTTTTTTTATTAGGCTTTTGCCATTTGGTTTTTTAATTTCGCTTTTATTTCACCCGTGATGTTTTCGATTATTTCCGCCACTTCTTTCGGCGAAATATCTTTAATCCAAGCAATTTGTTCAAAGTCAAACCCTTCTATGTAATAAAGATGGTATATGCTTCTTTCCAATAGTGGTTTTGAAGCCAAATGTAAATTCACTTGTTCGTTAAATTCCTGTTCACTGAACTTTTCGTTGCTCAATTCTATAAATTCCGTGTCACCTTCAAAAATGTCTTCAGGATGGTAAAAGTGTACATGATAATATATGTCGTCTTTCATAAATTCGTCAATGGTTCTTAATTCACCTTCGGCATCGGCAGAGAATGTTTCTTCCATCAAAGCATATTCACCTGCGATCATATCTTCTATGGAGATAAAATCAATGCTGGTTTCGTCAAATTTTTCTTCAAGGAGCTTATCAGCCATTTTGAACAGCCACATATAAAATTTATCTTTCTCTACAGGAGCTTTATCTATATTTTCGTAAATGAGCAAAATATATTCTTCTATCAATTGTTCGAGTTTCCAGTTGCCCCTGTTGCTTTTTAAAAGGTTTGCTACTTTCAGGTTGTTTTTCAGATAGTATTTTATTCTTCTTAAATTCTTGTCAAGTATTTCTTTAAACAATTCAAATTCTTTGGATGCACTGTATTCTTTAAGGTCCTCAACAAAGTTTGAAACGTTTTTGATTTTTCTGTTTTTGCGTTTGTACAGATGTTCTTTCCTTTCAAGCCTTATTTTTTCTTTTACGGTGGTTTTCAGCTTTTTGTATGCTGCAACAAATGCTTTAAGCGGGTCTTTGTCTTTTTCAGTGATGTTTACGGTTTCGCTTTTTAGGTTCAGGTTTATCGAAACCCTGTAAAGATACGAACTTGTAGGTTTTATGAAAACCTCAAGTA
>JALWKH010000271.1:0-2154 GCA_026996635.1 Bacteroidales bacterium
TCTTTATCCAGTTCTTTTGCTTTTTTTATTGCCGTCAATGCAGTCTTTGCCGGCTCTGAAACTTGAGAAGAAAAAACTTGAGACTTGGAAATCTCCGTATAAACATAACCTTTAAGATACCAACTGGATGCCTTTGAAGAAGTTGAAGGATCCGAACATAACTTGTCAACACGAACACGTGCTTTCATTAAGTCCCCTTCTATCAAATCCAACTCTTTTTTCAGCTGTTCTTTACTTATATCCTGTCCTAACAATAATACAGGCAAAAAAATAGGAACCAATAACAATATAAATCTCTTCATAGATTTTTGTTTTTCTGCAAAGATAAAAGAAAACCCGCTATTTACCTAAAAAAATGCGGGCTTCCAAAAAATAACTAAAAAAATATCGTTTTATTGCTTTATAACCTTAAATGCAGATACGATTTTTTTACCGGCATCAAATAATTTGAGCACATAAACACCTGAAGACAAATCCTTAATACTTAAAAATTTATACCCGTGGAAATCATAAACGGATTTAACTTCTCTTCCAGTTTCATCATATAAAGCCAAAGATTTAACATCAGGATTCCTGGTTTTAATTATCACAAAATCTTTTGCGGGAACAGGATAAATTTTTGTATTAAATGCCTCGGCAACAGAAACATCTGTAACAACAGATATGTAATCGGACTTTTCCATTGTGTCACTAGGACAAGAATTATTACCTGCAATAAGTGTTACATCGTAACTTCCAACCACATTGTAAGTATGTACGGGATTAGTTTCATCCGAAACGTTTCCGTCACCGAATTGCCACAAATAATTATAAGAATTCAAAGATGTATTTGTAAAATAAACCGTTAACGGCTGCGTTCCTTCGGTCGGATCAGCCTCAAAATCTGCCATCGGTTTACCTTCCACATTTATTAAATTTTCTACTTGTAATGTGTCACTTCCCAACTCATTCGTAACAATCAATGTTACATCAAACAAACCTTGTCCATTATAAACCACTGTAGGATTCTGCTCTATGGAATAATAAGGTGTACCACCCTCAAAAAGCCATAAATATCCTGCTGCATATGAAGAAGTGGAAACAAAGTGAATACTGTCTCCAACACAAATTAATGAATCAGACGCATAAAAACCTGCTTCCGGTACTTGTCCCGGCATAGTCACCACTACCCCATCGGAAGTTACCGTATCGCTGTACAACCCTGCCATATTTTTACAATAGACTGAAGTATAGTAAGTTTGTCCGAATGAAAGAGAAACCCCTGAAGTATCAAACAATGTTTCTACTCCATTGCTATGCCAACCTATCACATCATCTGCTCCGGGTTGAGTACCTACAGCCACAAAATACTCGGCTATAGAATCGTTGAAATCCAAAGCTTCGTCCCAATTTGCAGCAATAAAATCATTATCATAAAGCGAGTCGATATCACTTGCCGTTCCGTCCCTCACAGGTCCTGCAATAACAGGATTTGAAAAATCAACATTAATGTATTTGGTTGATTCTGCAAAATTACCGAAAGCATCTTGTGAAATAGCATCTATTACAAAAGCAGGGCTTGCAGGTGAATTATTTTCGTACCTCACAATAGAATTTACATCATCGGAAGCTGTAAAATCAAAATCATCTCCGTCTCTTGACACCAAAACCTTTATATTATCGTATTCCACAACGGCATTCCCGGTACGCAGTGACAAATAATCCCCTATTTGAAAAGGTGAAGTATCCGTCCAACTTGAAACCTGTACATCATTTTGATAAACTGTAATTTTTCCTGTTTCAGGTTCAAACTTTATCTTATAATTGTACCAAGTATCGGCATTTACATTACAATCATCATTTCTCATCAAGTTGTAAGAATTATTTATGTACTTATAAACCTGCACCTTATTTTGATCAACACGGAAATAAACCATATAATTATTGTCCCTGTTTGATGAATCAGGATGGTCAATAAAAAAGTGTAACCCGGCACGTCGATTAGTACCCGTTCCTCCAATCTTCATATCCCAATCAATGATAAAATCCTTACCGTGGGTTTGAAGTAAAGGTATGTAAATGTTTGTATTACTCAAATTTTCATCGTCCTGCTTCAATGTATGTGAAGGTGTGATATACCAATTCCCCTCAACTTGATGCCAACCATTCAAAGAT
>JALWKH010000271.1:2164-3434 GCA_026996635.1 Bacteroidales bacterium
CCACACTTCATCAGTGTTTTTGTTTGCAAAACAATAATAATCTCCCGATATACTGTCATTATCTGAAGAAGATATGTTCACCGAAAAATCACTTGATACCCAACCCGGTGCGTTAATGTAAACAACAGGCGGCACGTTATCGGTTAGACACTCCCAAGTAAATTGCCAACCTGCCGCAGTGGTTGCACCATCGGAATGGAACTTTATAGTAGCACTAGCTGAAGAAGTTAAAATTGGAGAAGGTACTGATGTACCCGACAAAGCAGCCAAAACGGGATAATTGTCTGAAGGTCCGTCATAAATCCACAATGAATCATAACCTGCTTCTAAATCCAAACTTTGAAATGTGATTCTTAAACCTTGTGCATTAGAAGGCGGATGAATGGTAAAAGTATAGTCAGTATTGTCATAATATTCGCGAGTAGGCCCGCCATTATCAAAAATCGTATCTGTGCAAAGTGTACTGCAATTGCTGAAACGGTTTGCTATGGCATTCCAATAATCCATATACCCATCATCGTAGCCGAGAGCCCAAATACCCATTCCACCGATGTTATATTCATTTATCAAAGACAGGCGTTTTTCCATTGTTGCCTGATTGTTGATAAAGCACTGATGCCAATTACCGTTATTGTACACATAATAATTACTGTAGCTGTTATAATCGAAATGATTGTTTGCAGATGAATAATACCCATAAACATTGTCTTTAACCGTAGAAAATATTTTTGCACTGCCACTCCCTGTAGTAGAAGAATATAAACTTGAAGAATTTGTAGGATAATCAAAGCCGTAATAAGGCAAACCCAACAACAATTTTTCGGGACTTATACCTTCATTCAAATAATAGTTGATGGACTTGGAAAGATTTAAAATACTTCCGCTTGTAAAAGAATAAAGAGGATCGGTAGGTCCTGCCGTAGAACTTCCGGAATAATAATAATCATACCCCATTATTATAAACAAGTCCAAATGGTCGTTCAACAAAGTTTCATCAAACACATCTCCCCAATCTACGGCATATAGAGCAACACTGACTTCTGAACCGGGCAGTTGATTATGAAAAGCATCCGCTAACTGAACCAAAAAATTATTAAACTCTGATTTTAGTGACGACGAAACACCCTCGAAGTCAATATTTACACCGTTTGCTCCACGGTCAGACACCAATTGTATCAAGTTGTTTATAAGAGTTTGTTGTGCCGTTTGGCTACCGAAAAATGTGCTGTGATTACTGAAAAGCGTAACCGTAAGTGTTACATTAACACCG
>JALWKH010000272.1 GCA_026996635.1 Bacteroidales bacterium
CATTATTGATATACCGTTCGTGGTAAATTTCATAAAAACCTGCCGGATGCAACTTAACAGCAGTTTCGGGAAAATCCCTGTCCAAGCCCTCCACTACAAACTTCCGTTCGTAGCGGTATGTATCCAGATATGTATAGCCGCTTTCAGACATTAAAATATTTTATTGTCTATTAACGAAATACGTGCTGATGGAACCTTTTCCAACAATTCTTTTTTGAAATTGTCCACGACAGGCACAGGTGCGGTTTCCAACAAAAAAGCCATTTCGGTTCCCCTGTCATTATTGTCTAACCTCTTGAGTTGAAAAGACTTAAAGTGCTTGCCCAACAACTCTTCCATAAGTGACAAATCGGCTTTATTTTCAGGGTCTTTAACAGTGAGGAACAGATTGTTTGAATAATCCGGTTTGCCGAGGAAATATCTAATCCAAATAATAGCTATTATTATCACAAAAGCAACCAAAGTTATAAGCCTCAAATTTGCTCCTAACCCGAGTCCCATTGAAATCACGATAAACAAATATGCAAGTTCTTCTGGTTCCTTGATTGCAGCACGAAACCTGATAATTGACAATGCACCCACCAAGCCCAATGACAAAGCTAGACTTGACTTAACTATGGAGATAATAAGCATTGTGGCAAATCCAACTAAAATGAAATTGGAAGAAAAAGACTTCCTGTTGGAAAGACTCCTTCCGCATTTGTTGTAAGTAATTGCCAACAGCCAAGCAAGAACAATAATTAAAATTGAGTTAATTACAAAATCAGGTACTTGAATTTGCTCTTCTTGTGTAATCAAAAATTTTTGAAACAATTCCCATTTATTAGCCATATCGATAAAGTTTTACAGATTTAACACTCCCAGACCGTTCAAAAAAATCAGACCTATTGCAACAGGTGCAATGTATCTTATGATAAAATAAAAAATAACGAACAATTTTATTTTTAATTGCCCTCCGTTTGAAATTTCATCAATAACATCTTTTTTAGGCAAAACCCAGCCCAAAAAGATAACAATAAAAAATCCGCCCAAAGGTAACATTATATTTGCAGAAGTAAAGTCTAACAAGTCAAAAACAGTTTTTGACAATATTTTGAAATCGGCAAGCGGACCGAATGAAAGTGTGGCAAACACTCCTAAAATAGTGATAGAAACAGTTGCAATTGCAGTAGCTTTTTTACGGCTCATATTTTTTTCTTCTACAAAGTATGCAACAACCACCTCCAACACCGAAATGCTTGATGTAAGAGCCGCTACTAACAATAACAGGAAGAAAAGCACTGCAAAAATGTAACCTCCCGGCATTGCTTGGAATATACCCGGCAATGTAAGGAAAACAAGTCCGGGACCTGCACTCGGCTGAATGTGAAAAGCAAACACAGCTGGGAAAATTGCAACACCGGCAAGGATTGCAATCAGTGTATCAAAAAACGAAACTTCAAACGCTACATTAGACAAATTGTTGTTTTTCGGCATATAAGAACCGTATGTAATCAGCACTCCCATACCGATGCTAAGGGAGAAAAAGGCTTGACCGAGTGCTTCCAAGATGGTAGCAGAAGTTATTTTGCTGAAATCAGGATTGAAAAGGAACGCAAGCCCTTCGCTTGCCCCATCAAGAGTTACCGCTCTAATGTCTAAAATTATGATGATAACAAACAGCAACGGCATCAATATCTTTGTATATTTTTCAATACCTTTTTCTATTCCGGCAAGCACTATCCAAGCGGTAAGTGCCATAAAAACCACTTGCCAAAACAAAGGCATAAAAGCAGATGTTTGGAAAGAAACAAACATATCGTTAAGTGCGGCAGAATCTTTACCCGCAAAAGCATTGATAACGGCAAGGTAAACATAATGCATTGTCCATGCTGCTACGGTGCTGTAAAATGCAAGAATCATAAACGCAACTACCACACCCATAACACCGACCAGTTTCCATTGCGAGCCGGGTCTTAATTTATTAAAGGCACCTATTGGATTACGTTGTGCACGCCGGCCTATTGTAAACTCCGACAACATCACGGGCACACCGATGGCAACAACAAAGAAAAGATACACCAAAATAAAAGCTGCACCACCGTTTTCACCTGCCACATAAGGGAAACGCCAAATATTTCCCAAACCTATTGCAGAACCTGCAGCAGCAGCAATTACGCCGAACTTACTGGCAAAACCGTCTCTTTTTTCCACGACTCAAAGATTTATGTGATTGGCAAAATTATAAAAAAACGGTTAAATACTAATAATTTAAAGTCTCCATAAAATAAAAAGGGATGCAAAAAGCACCCCTTCGAAATTTATTGAGTAAAAAACTTCTATTGTCCCCACGACTCGAGTAATTGTGTTACATAAGCATCCGTAGTTTGAGCCATAGTAATATTAATAACAGTACCAGGAGTAGAAGTAAACTCTTGGTAATAGTAATATAAATTTCCGTCAGTATTCAATCCTAATGCCAAAAACTTAACTTGAGTATTTGCGGGAACTTGTGCAGTTTTACCCAAAACTTCCATTACACCATCATAATCGGGCAGGTACAAAAACTTTGGTATGGTTTCCACACTATCTGTTTCCGAGTCAAAAGTAATTGTGGTAGTTGTTACATTATTAAACCTGTCACAATTTATCCAATTAAGAAACTGTGAAAAAAATTGATAATAGTAGCCCGAAACATTTGCCGCCGAATCTTGTACATAAGTCGCCAGAGTATTCGTGTTTGACCAATTTATATTACCATTACCGTCATCTATACCGCGATACAAATAAAGCGGCATATTGTTTTCATCGGTAGGGAATAAAACTTTGTACGAGTAACCCGGCCTCAGTACAAGTTCCTGATTGTCTTTGAATGCTCTTATTCTTAACTCTCCTGCAGTAGTTAACATATTTCCGTCAGAAACAGGAAATACTCCGTAATAAACCATATCGGCGGGAGTATAAAGTTCAACCAGTTTAATTGTATACGGATAACTTATGGTATCTCCGTTAGGATATGTAAAAATATCCTTGCTTTGATAAATTTTGGTTCCTTGTTCTCCCACAATAGGTTCGGTACCCGGTCCGGTTATTACGAACTCTTGTTCGTTTTGTTTGTGGCTGTCAAAGTAACTTTGCGGTGATTGGTACACTTCTTTTACAACGGTTTCGGTGCGGTCTTTTTTACAATTTGTCAGACCGATTATTCCAACCATTAGTGTTAGCAACAGTAAATTTCTCATAATAAATGTTTTATTTTATAATTTGACGATTTTCCCGGCAAAATGTTGCTTCCTATTTGTAATTTTCAAGAAATAAATCCCCTTTTTCAATCCTGATAAATCAATCTTTCCGTTTATGTCCATAGATACGGGAAGCATTGTTCCGTCTGCAGATAAAAGGAGCAACGAATAATTACCTTTCGTCAATCCTTTTACAAAAACATAATCCGATGCTGGGTTAGGAAATATTTTTATACTCTTTTCGGTTATGTTATTATCCGAAGTTATTAAATTCCTTTCCACCATTAAATTTAAATCGTATGTACCCAAGTTGCCGATAAAAAACGGATTGACACAAACATAAAAATAAACGGTATCGTTTATATTATCAAAATCTATAACCCCCATATCATCGTCATCGTAATATTGTGACCAAACCGAATCAGTAGAAAGTTTCACTTTGAAAATCACATCATTGGTATAATTGTTATCCACATAACTGTCTAATACATAAGCATAAATACTGTAGTTGTATCCGGGCAGCAAGCGGAACTTATAATAATCGGCACTATCTGCATAAGCCGAATGGATATTGGCATAACCCGTTTCAAAAGTTGCCAAATCGTTATCCCAGTTTTCGGGGATATTGTAAGCATCTTCCCAATGGTTGTTATCTTCAAAACTGTCAGGCGGCAAAGAAAAAGCATCGGTGAGAATAACATCCACTTGCTTGAAATTAGGATATGAAACACTTCCTACAGGTTGCCAATTCCCTCCGTAATTCCTGTACCACAACACCAACTTATAAGTACCCATTACATCGGCAATAGTATCGTGAAAAACCGCATTCAGATCTTGTCCTGCATTGATATAAACCAAGGTGTCGTGTACATGATAAACAAGGTCGCCGTTCAATTCATGCAACCAAATTCCCACTTCACCATAAAAATCATCTTGTGAATTATTGTTTACATTAAATTCCAAGGTAACGGGATTGCTTTCTTGAACGGGATCTGGACTGACCAAAATGTTACTTGATGTTATCAACCCGCTTGAATCTTCATTTGTTACATTTAATGTTACGGGGTTTGAATATTCATCTTCATCCACAAGCATCCAATTTTCGTCTCCGTCATTTCTGAAATAAATCCCTAATTTATAAACACCCGGCACAACACCGATATTTGAGGTATAAAATGTCAAAGAAGAATAATCACCTGCATTTATTCCTTGATTTTCCAAAACCTCAATGTCAGTTACAAAAACATCATTTGTGTCAAACAAAGAAGCCTTAAAGTCACCGTAAAATTGTATATTACCGTAATTCGCCACATCAACGGCAACCAACAATTCATCATTATATGAAACTGTTTGTGAAGATAACTCAATATCACCAAACAACTTAACATCCGTATAGGTATCTACGGGGATGATTTTTATTACGGCACCTTGTGTTTCGTTGAAAGAATAGCTTGACACAGGCGACAAATCGTTTATTTCAAAATAGCCGTCGTACCAGCCGCCCCAACCCCAATTAATGTGAAACAATCCGTTGTCGTCATAGCCGTCCATAACAAAAGCATGACCTACTTCGTGTTCGGAATCAAAGCCGGTATAGAGCATTACGCGGTTGGCATCCAACTCACCTTGCAAAATACTTATCCATGTGCTTTCGGTATAATTACTTCTTTTTATAAACTGTGCTTGTGTGGAATATGAAAAGTATTCACTCAGAATATCCGCTACTAAATTCGGATAAGTGTTACTTTCGTCGGGAGTAAAATCAACTTCCAAAGCAACGGCTACATGATACATCAATTTTGCCACAGCCATTTTTTCACTGCTTGATGAAGAATACGAAAGTTCGGCAGGCATATTTGTCCAGTCGTATGTAGTTGCACCGAAATTTGCAGATAAAGTACCGTAATTTTCAGATTGGTAAGAATGATAGCCGTTACCGCGTGCAGGATGTTCATAATATTTCATTATTTGGGCGGTTGCAGTAGTTACGCATCCGGTAGGACAATTATCAGGACATAAATAATTGTAATAAGGCCTTTGATCCCAAGTGGTAGTAAGCAAAGGACCTACCGATTTCGTTCCTTTCTTCATTTGTGCGGGATTTTCCCATAAACTTGTAAGAGTAGGTGCACTTTTATCTTCAACTATTTCACTTATTCCTTTTTCATAAGTATCGAAAACATCTCTTATTGCACTTGTAAAAACAGGATTGCTGTAATCTCCCCTAAAAGAATAAGCAAGTACGGGTTTAATTTTCTTATCTGCAGCCACAATAATAAATCCTTCGGGATTAAGTGAAAATAAATAAAATGCCGCAGTCGTGTCATCATTTAGCTTTCCTTTAAAAATCAGCTTATTAACATTAACATTTGCTTTTCTTACAGATAAAAATTTTTGTGCGGTTTCTTTAGCAAACTTTACATTGACATGCTGGGAGAAAGACATAAATCCGATGCTAAAGAAAATAATTACAGCAAATAATTTCTTCATAATGCAGGAAAACCTTTAAAGTGATATTTGACAAAAATAGGAAAATTAATCCAAATAAGCCGGACAAGTTGCTTTTCCTGAACGACGACGGGTACCACCTCTTCTATTACCGTCACAATTCCCGAAAAAGAATAAAATACCTGCCCTTAAATTGAATTCTTGCCAAAAAATATTGTAGCGGAATTCCAAATAAGGTCTTAAGCATTTTTTTGCAAAACGGGCACCAATTCCCACTTCTTGTGTAAATGCCGTAGGTTGTGCATATTCGTTGTGAAATTCGGAATAATTATACCAATCATTATGGGCTAAGTTACCTAAAACATAAAAGGTAGGATTACCGCGCATAAAGGTAAAATCAACATCCACTCCGTAATATTGTTCAAAAACCTTGTTGAAAGACGGAAACCTGTTGTATAAAGGCACAATTGCAATAGTTGACGTCACTTGCCAATGCAACCTTATATCATAACCTATACTTGATGTTCTGAGATTATAAATACCTCCAAGCCCGATGCCTATTTTCTGGGAAAAAACAAATGAGGCTTGAAACGATAAAAGTAAAACAAATAAGAATTTTTTTAACACAACCTATAAAAATTTTTGTGCAAAGATAAAACAAGGTTTCGTTTCAGGTCAAAAACATTTATAAAAAAATAAGGCGGACCTCATTTTGAAGTCCGCCTTCTAATGCCCGGGATCGGACTCGAACCGATACGGCCGAAAACGGCCACTGGATTTTAAGTCCAGCGCGTCTACCAATTCCGCCACCTGGGCAAAAAATTATGTCCCATGAGCAACAAGCCCACAGGACATTAACTTGGTTTAGAACCTGAGCGAGAAACGGGACTCGAACCCGCGACCCCAACCTTGGCAAGGTTGTGCTCTACCAACTGAGCTATTCTCGCTTGTTTCAAATTTTGCAGTGCAAATATACAACATTTTTTTATAACAAAATGTATCGTAAAAAAATTTTTTTTCTTAAAACAAAATATGGTGTACCCATGGGTTGAATACACCATATTAAACTATCAGGCTTACTCTTTTACAATCTTTTTAATTGAAATATCACCTTTAATTGTCATTATCTTTACATAATAAACACCGTTTTTCATTCCATTAAGCGGAATGACAGCTTTTTGAGTATTCAAATGATCTTTCTTAAGTACAACTTTTCCTGTGGAATTGAAAAATACAATTTTATCAATAACCAAGTCCGATTCTACGTTTAAGATGTTTCTTGCAGGATTGGGATATATTTTAGTATTTAAAGTAGATAGCTGTAAATTGCTTGCAGATTGTACTACTATTTGTTGAATAAGAAGATTATTGTTTTCATTTGTTTCAAACACTAAATTTTCCGGATCTGCTTGAAGTATCAAATAATATGTACCCGGGGTTGTATTTCCCGGTATTACAATTGCAGTGCCTATATTCGATGTTGGTGTGCTTGAGCTTACATTCGCATAATTTTCCGACAGCTGAATATCATTAGCATCTAAAGTAGTATCTAAGGACAAGAAATAGTCAACATAAACCGTTAACAAATCAGAAGCAGTACCTACATAATTAAGAGTAACCCCGGTAAATAATGTATCGCCGGGATTGGGAGTAATAGAAGACAGTACCAAGTTTGTTAAATAAACATCATCGTATGTATTACCTTCAATTACAATAGCTTCACATTCCAGATTATTATTTTCATAAATTTCATCAACAACATTTGTTGCATCGGTTTCAAATAATATGTGATAATTCCCGGGTTGGACAGCAGTAGGTATAATAAGAGTATCAATAATAGTATCCGACGGATTATTAACATTTATGTTTGAAGACTTGCTGCTCAAAAAAATATCTGTACTATCCAAAGAACAATCTTCAGACAAATAAAATTTTAAAACAACAGGTTGAACATTAGCAGAGTCTCCGGCATAATTCTGAACAGCCTTTACAATAACTGTATCACCGCCATTAAAATTTGTCCCGTTTAAAATTTGTATTCCTGACAAATAAACATCTTCATTAGATGTTTCGTTAGCATTTGTTATACAAATATTAAAATCTCCGTTACTGGCATTTATACTACCATAATCGTAAACCCTTATATAATAGGTGTCTCCTACAGTTAATCCAGTTGCATTCATTATTGTTGTTACTCCGCCACCACCAGGAGTGTCTTCACATTGAACTTCGGTAAGGTTATTACAATCATTACCATGATATAATACAACAACTGCATCTAAGTCTCCCAGCGGGTCAATTGTTATTGTATGAGCAGGATGTGTAGCTACAAACTTGTAAAACACTCCTGCACCGAGCGGTGTGCCCGAATAAGCATCACAACTACCGGGATCAAAGCCCGAGTCGGAATGAGCATTGTTCACAGTTCCCAACACAGAATTACAATCTACCGAACTTTGAAGTGTAATAGCATTTGCACAATCATCATTTTCGGGACCGGGAACTGAACTGTGAATAAGTGCTTCAAATTCTTCAGTTGTTCCGTTAAAAACATTCAAATCAACTTCCGAAGTATTAATTCCAGAAACCGTTCCAGACCAAGAATACTGCTTAAACTTCCAATCGCTCCAAATTCCCAAAGTGGAAGAGGAAGGCGGATCGGAAGGGTCACCATCAGGGTCTGCTATCCACAAGCCGTAAGAACTTAAAGAACTTTGCAAGTAATTGGCATAATTTCCATTAGTATAAATAATAGGCTCTACACCGGTATTTTGCACTACAACATCTATCCATTCTTGCACCCAAGCCGTAAGCTCGGAACTTGTATAAAGATCTTGCAGATTTACGTTAGGCGGATCTTCCAAATCCAAAACAGGAGGTAAAAAACCGTCGCCGATATAACTGCCTGCTACAGAAAGAAAATGATTGGCTTCGTCGGTTGCGGAATTGTTGTCGGGACGTGCAAAATGATATGCCCCCATAACAACACCGGCTGCCTGACCATTAGTCATATTATCCTGAAAATTCGGGTCATCGTAAGTATAACCTTCCGTTGCTTTTACCCAAGCAAATACTTTTCCGTCATTTGCTACGGCATTCCAATCAATATCTCCTTGATGATAGGAGACATCTATTCCATAAACTTCCTGAGCATATGATTTAATGCCGGTAAATGTCAAAAAAACAATAAATATAAGTGTTAACCTTTTCATAAATTCGGCTTTTAGTTTTTAATAATTTTCTCAATAATTTGATTATTATCTGCAAATTTAATTTTTACCAAATAATTACCGTTTGACAACCCTTTCAAGTCTAAAATCGACCTTGTGGAATTTGTTTTTACATTCAACACTTCTTTACCGTTGTTATTAAAGACGGTAATGTTTAATATGCGTTTGTTACTTTCAATAGCAACCAGGTCTTTTGCAGGATTAGGATATATCTTTAGTCCGTATGTGTTTTCCAATCCTGAATATGTTGAATTTTCCACTTGCAACTGATAAAGAACCGTGTTGTTGTCTTCATTTGTTTCAAAGTAATTATTAAACGGATCTGCTTTGGCAATTACATAATATATCCCGTCCGATGTATTTAAAGGCACAGTAAGCGGAGTTACAATCTTCTTAGTCATATTATTGTCGGTTATATTTACATAGTTTTCCGCCAAGAATACATCTCCTGAATCCAAGATATCATCTTGTGACAAGTAATAATTAACATAAATAACTGATTTTGAAGACGAAGAGCTACTTATGTAATTTACATTCACTTCTGCATTTGTAGTACCTCCCGCCGATAAAATAGCATTATCCAGGTATAATGAAGACAGATAAATATCCTGTGTATTATTGCCCAAAATTGTAATAGGTTTGCAAACGATATTGTTGTTTTCCGAAACTTCGTCAACAACATTCGTTGCATCTGCCACAAACAGAATATTGTAATTGCCGGACTGTAAATTAGACGGCAATGTTAAAGTATCTGTTTCCGTTTCAGATGTATTATTTGCATTTATGTTTGAAACATCCGAACCTAAGTAAACATCATTACTATCCAATGTGCAATCATCTGATAAGTAGTAATATAAGAAAACAGGAGGTACAGTTGTGGAATTACCTTCATAATTTTGAGTAGCCTGAACAATTACTTGACCTCCTTGATTGAAGCTGTTGCCGTTTAATAATTCACAACCACTCAAAGAAATATCTTCCGTACTTGTGGAAGACGGATTTGTCACGCAAATAGAGAAGTCTCCATTGCTGGCATTTAAGCTGCCGTAATCATAAACCCTAATATAATATGTATCTCCAACAGTTAAATTTTCTGCTGTTAAAGTTGTTGTTACGCCACTACCGCCGGTGGCATCCATACAAGCTACTTCTTGCAATGAATTACAATCATTGCCGTGATAAAGAACAACAACTGCATCAAGGTCGCCTTGCGGATCAACCGTAATGGTGTGTTGAGTGTTGATAGCAACAAATTTGTAAAACACCCCTGCACCAAGCGGTGTTCCCGAGTAATTATCGCAACTGCCGGGATTGAATCCGTTGTCGTGTGTTGCATTGTTTACAGTTCCGTCTATCGGGTTGCAGTTAACCGAACTTTGAAGGGTAATTGCATTTGCACATTCATCGTTTTGTGGACCTGACGGTGTGTCGGGATTTGTCACACAAATGGAAAAGTCCCCGTTGCTGGCATTTACACTACCGTAATCATAAACACGGATGTAGTATGTATCTCCTATGGTTAAATTATCGGCAGTTAAAGTTGTCGTAACACCACTGCCGCCCGGAGCATCTATACAAGCCACTTCTTGAAGTGAGTTACAATCATTGCCGTGGTAAAGCACAACTATCGCATCAAGGTCTCCTTGCGGGTCAACTGTTATTGTGTGTTGAGTATGAGTTGCAACAAATTGATAAAATACACCTGCACCAAGCGGTGTACCCGAATAATTATCGCAACTGCCGGGGTTAAATCCGGTATCGTGGGTGGCATTGTTTACCGTTCCGTCTATCGGATTGCAATTAACTGAACTTTGCAAGGTAATTGCATTAGCGCATTCATCGTTTGGCGGACCTGACGGAGTATCGGGATTTGTTACACAGATTGAGAAGTCTCCGTTGCTTGCATTTACACTACCGTAATCATAAACCCTTATATAGTATGTTTCACCCGGCACAAGATTGTCGGCAGTTAATGTTGTAGTTGCACCACTGCCACCCGGGGCATCTATACATGCTACTTCTTGAAGTGAGTTACAATCATTGCCGTGGTAAAGCACAACTATCGCATCAAGGTCTCCTTGCGGGTCAACTGTTATTGTGTGTTGAGTATGAGTAGCAACAAACTTATAAAACACTCCTGCACCAAGCGGTGTACCCGAATAATTATCGCAACTGCCCGGGTTAAATCCATTGTCGTGGGTTGCATTGTTTACAGTTCCGTCTATCGGATTACAGTTAACCGAACTTTGTAAAGTAATAGCATTAGCACACTCATCATTTTGTGGTCCTGTCGGGGTATCGGGATTTGTCACACAAATAGAGAAGTCTCCGTTGCTCGCATTTATACTGCCGTAATCATAAACCCTGATGTAATACATATCTCCTACTGTTAAATTATCGGCAGTTAAAGTTGTAGTAACACCACCTCCTCCGGGGGCATCAACACAAGCCACTTCTTGAAGTGAGTTACAATCATTGCCGTGATAAAGAACAACAACGGCATCTAAATCACCCTGCGGGTCAACTGTTATTGTGTGCTGAGTATGAGTAGCAACAAATTTGTAAAATACTCCTGCTCCGAGAGGTGTACCCGAGTAATTATCGCAACTACCCGGATTAAAACCGTTATCGTGTGTTGCATCATTAACAGTTCCGTCAATTGGATTGCAAGTGGTAGAACTTTGCAAAAGGATAGCATTAGCACATTCGT
Source organism: Bacteroidales bacterium (assembly GCA_026996635.1). Classification (GTDB taxonomy): domain Bacteria; phylum Bacteroidota; class Bacteroidia; order Bacteroidales; family JALTDM01; genus JALTDM01. The sequence goes on from JALWKH010000272.1 coordinate 11,610, forward strand.
CATTTTCAGGAATACCGGTAGAAGTGTCACCCGGATTTGTCAAACAAATAGTAAAATTACCGTTATTGGCATTAACACTTCCGTAGTCATAAACTCTAATGTAGTAAGTATCTCCAACAATTAAATTTGTATCAACCAAGGTTGTAATTGCCCCACTACCGCCCGGAGCATCTATACAAGCAACCTCTTGAAGTGAATTACAATCATTTCCGTGATATAGAACCACTACTGCGTCTAAATCGCCTTGCGGATTAACCGTTATTGTGTGCGTAGTATGGGTTGCAACAAATTTGTAAAATACCCCTGCACCAAGCGGTGTGCCCGAGTAATTATCACAACTGCCCGGATTGAAGCCGTTATCGTGGGTTGCAAAATTTACAGTACCTTCAACAGGGTTACAAGTTTCGGAACTTTGCAAGGTAATTGCATTAGCACATTCATCATTTTCAGGAGGATCTGTATTTACGGATATAAACTCATAAAAGTCTTGTATTGATCCGTTAAAAACATCTAAATCAACAGAATTTGTGTTTATTCCTGAAACAACACCATTCCAAGAATATTGTTTACAAACCCAAGTATTCCAGTATCCGATATGAGTGGGTGGATCTGATGGATTACCATCAGGGTCAGCTATCCAAAGTCCGTATTGAGTAAGAGAACTACCTAAATAATCAGCAATAGAACCGCTTGTATAAATCACAGGTTTTACTCCCGTATGTGATTCTACCACATCCATCCATTCTTGAACCCAAGCTGTTAGTTGCGAGCTGGTAAAATAACTTGTCAGATGAGTGCTGGTATTAGGATCTTCCAAATCCAACACAGGCGGTAAAAATCCGTCCCCGATATAATTACCTGCAACTGCCAGAAAATGATTAGCTTCATCTGTTGCGGAATTGCTGATAGGACGGGCAAAATGATACGCTCCCATCACTACTCCGGCAGCTTGTCCGTTAGTCATATTTTGAAGAAACTTTGAATCGGTATAAGTACGCCCGTCTGTAGCTTTTACCCAAGAAAACACTTTGCCGTCGTTTGCAACGGCGTTCCAATCTATATCTCCTTGGTAATGCGAAACATCTATGCCATAAACCTGAGCATTTGCATTTTCAACTCCAAATCCTAATATTGATACTATTATTAAAGAAAATGATAAGATAATTCTATTCATAAGCTTTATTGTTTTATGTTTAAACTATTTACGATAATGTTTAATTCTTTTTCCGCTTTGTCATAATTATTTTCGGGAACTTGTAATATTATTTCATATCCTTTGCCATTGTCCAACAAAAAGTAAGAAACAATTTTTTCAGGGACATCTAATTTTTGCCCCTTTCCGTTCATATCAAAAACCATTGTTTTTTTACTGCCTGACAAACCTGCAATTTTAACTTCTTCAGCATTTTTTGCATTCTTAAAAGTTTCATAAAGTTTTTCTGCAAAAGGTGGATTGTGCATTTTTATAGTTATTTCCGCATTTAATACCGAATCTTTGTAAATTACTTGAGTATTTCTCACATTGCCTTGCAAATCTTTGGCTTCTATAACCTTGCCTACTTGGGTAAACGATTTTGGTAAACTGAATGAAATTCCCAGTTTTTCAATGCTTACTTGGTTCTCTTTTATATTGGCAATAGTGTCTTTTTTTTCTTGGTCAGATATTTGTATTGTCGTTGTATCTTGAACCGATGAATTGTTTTGTTTTAATTCTGCTTGATTTTTCGATTCTATCTTTGCAGAATCAGATTTTAACTCTTTGGAGTCAGAATTACTATTGTTTGAACATGACACAAGCATCAGTACACCAATAATCATTATAAATATGCTTCTCATAACTTTTACTTTTTTGCGAAATTAAACCTTTTTCTTAGCTATTCCCAATTGTTTTGTTATATTTTTTTTCCCAAAAACTCAAAAAAACTTTTCATTTCGTAAAAATCACCTGCATTTTCTTTGACAATTGCCGCTTTGGTAGGAGTTTCCGCTTTTAGTTGAAAGCCGAATTTTTGCAAAGATTTTATGATTAAATCAAATTGCGGCGATGCGTAAAATTTCTCATTCTCAACAAATGTAATTTTAAGATAGCCGTTTTTGTAGATGATTTTTTCCATTCCGTAACGCTTGCCTATCCATTTTATCCTGATAATGTCAAAAAGCAATGATGTTTCTTCGGGCAAAGGTCCGAAACGGTCTTTTAAGTTTCCGATGAAAGTTTGCAAGTCTTCTTCGTTGTTTATTTTGTTTAATTCGTAGTAGAGTTTTACACGCTCC
>JALWKH010000273.1 GCA_026996635.1 Bacteroidales bacterium
CCTGATTTAAACAGTGGTGGTTTTGGGTAGTTCTTGTCGTTTTGGTCATTCTTTATTTTATAAAGAAAGCGGCAGACAAAAAAACATACATAGCTCAGGTCAATTGGATTAAGAGCACATACAACAAAATGATTTCTGATTTGAAAAATCTTGTTTCTTCGGAAGGAACCTTAGAAGTATGGGTTCCGGATATTGCCACGGTAGAACAAGTTGGTAATTTGGATAGTTTGGTTAGTACCGAAGAGATCCAAGGATATAAACATGTTTCTGTTTCATCTCCTGAAGATATTGACAACTTGGACGGATTAGGATTGGCTGCACTTGCAACAGCATATTTAGATATGAGTAACTCCGGTTATAAATGGGTTAGGAATATTCTTGGCAGCGGATATGTAAGAGGCGAAAGCCTTGACCAAGCTATAAGGCACAGTCTTAATTATTGGGCAAAACAAAAAGGTTTATGGTACAAGGCATAAAAAATTTGGCATCACGGTGGTGGTTCGGTCTGGTATTGACCGTAATCATTGCCGTGATTTCAAAAATAATCCGGGACATAAGATTACAAGACAGGCTCGTAACAGGCATTAAGCGTACAAATAATTATTTAAAAAGCTGGCTGCACGAACAACTGTCTGCAGGTGTAGTTTGGTTTGGTATTGATAGTCCGGACAAAATAGATAATCCGGATCCAGAGTCAATGTGGAATGTAATTATATATGGTGAAACGGATTATGATTTGCCTACAGACCTTATAGAGTTTAAGCCTTATTTGCAGAAAGTTTATCACTTAATGGCTACGCAGGGAACAAGTTTTGATGAAGCCGTAGAAAAAGTAAAAGAAGATTATGCAAAATCACATCATGTGTGGTTCAAAGTTTAAGCTATGGTTGGAATATTGAAAAATAAATGGTTTTGGATAATAATAGCGGTTATTGTTCTTATAATAGTGGTCAAAGTTGTCTTTGGCAAGAATAAACCGCAAAAAGTAAAGTATGACCAAGACCAATTGCCACCCGGTTGGAGTGCCGAGAATGATGCAAGACAATTGCATGATGCAATGGACGGTTGGGGAACCGATGAAGAAACCATTTGGTTAATCCTGAACAATAAAAATCAGGCACAACTTGCGGCAATATACAATGCTTATATCGATTTGTATGGTGTTTCCATTTTAGAAGATTTTGAAGATGATTTGTCCGGTGAAGATTTGAACAGGGCATTGAATTATTTTTCGTTTTTAAGTGTTTATTAAAGTTTTGCAAGAAATGAAAAGTGCATGGTTTTGGATATTTCTGATAATTTTAGTTTTGGTAATAGCAGGCTTAATCAAGTTTGTGTTATATAAAAAACTTGTTGAAAATTATTTGGAAAGTTCTAATGATGAAAATTCTGGAGAATAATTAAATGTCAAGAAAATATATTTATATCGGTATAGGAGTTTTAATTGTTGTGGTGATTGTTGCTTTGATTGTGATTCAAAAGCAAAAAGACAAACCCGACCCGGATGTAGAAAATGGCGGTTCTTTAAATCATGGCGGTAATTCCGGTGGCTGTCCGTCACAGGATCTGCCGGAAGCGGACGAGACGGACAATACCGCATTGGATATGTAAAAATCAAAAATTATGGACGGTTTATTGTCAGGCAAAGTAGAAGTAGATGTAAAGATAGATGATATTACACTGGTAAAAATAGGTGTACTTGTTATTATTCTGCTGTTGTTTGCGGCAGTGGTAAAAAGAATTTGATATGGAAATTTGCAAGTCAGACAATTATAATATATACGCACATTTCAATATTCACGAATTTTACAGTAAAAGTCCGGACGCCCCGGACTGTCATTATTTGAATGATATTGTAATGGAAGCCGTGAATTATGTTCGTGAATATTACGGCGTACCGGTTGTAATTACTTCTACTTATAGAACAAAATACCACGAGCTTGTTTTGCTTGGTAAATCGCACACCGGAGAACATTTCAAAGGCAATGCAATAGATTTTAAGATATTGGATGCCGATGCAATGAAAGATTATCAGCATCAGGTAGAGACAGCTTCGGGTGAAGTTTATACATATTTGAGGCAGTTAGGTGTGCGTGGGTTCGGTTTGTATGATGAATTTAACCACATAGATGCAAGATCTGTTGGCGGAAGTCATACAGATGCGTTTGGCAGTTATGCGTTCTGGGACAACCGAAAAAAAAAAACGATAACGGAACTTAAGACGTTTAGAGAAGATGAAGACGGCATAAAACCAATCCGGAAGCAGCTTTTTTTGTTTGGATTGGTTTTGTTTTTATTGTTAGCGTTGTTTGTTTGGTTTTGTGTTAAACGATGTGTAAAATGAGGGATAATTTTAATTATGTTATATTATATGTTTCGGGTTTAGTGATGAATTGGATTTCACAGCTGACAAGAGATGATATAAATTTTCTTTTGTCCGTAGTGATTTCAATACTTTTTATAGTAAAAACCGTAATACAAATCAGGAATGATACCAAAAAAAATAATTGACATATTGGGTGGTAATGTAATAGGTGAAGTGCGTAAATTGATAGATAAAGTTGTAACTACAAAAGCGGAAAAACAGCAGCTTTTGAATGAACTTACCGAAATAGAAGCACGTTATAAAGTTGAAGCCGAAAAACAACTAACCGAAAGGCTTAAAGCCGATATGGCAAGCGATAACTTCCTATCCAAAAACATAAGACCATTTTCACTTTTATTTTTTATGTTGCTTATGCTGATTATGGTTTTGGGCAACGGTGCGGGTTGGCTCAATGTGGATCAATCGTATATCCAAATGGTAAAAGATGTACTAATGACAATGATTGCATTTTACTTTGGCGGTAGAACCACAGAAAAAATTTTTAATCTGAAAAAGAAATAATTATGGCTGCTTCTGACCCAATAACAGCTATTTCGAATGCAGCATCAAGTATGTTTGATGCTTTTACTTCTATTTTTACCGGTGCTGCAAGTGTTGCAAATACTTACATACAAGGACAAACTGCCGAATATATGGCAGACCGTCAGCTTGATATGCAGAAAGAAGTTACCCGTAGAACGCAGCTTTTAACACAAAATATAGAAAAAATAGTAATTATTTTTTTTGCAGGTAGTGCTATTGTTGCTACCATAAAAGCCAAAAGCCTTACTCCTGTGTTTGCACTTGCCGGATTATTGCTTCTTTATATAGCTTATTTGAAATATGTTAAGCCGATGAAATAATTCCGGGCTTTATTCGTTTTGTTTAAATAAAGTCTTATGAAAAGCTATATTGATGAAGCTACGGTAGGAGTTTTTTTAGGTTTGGGTCTTTACTCATGCGGCGGTGGAGGCGGAGGAAGCTCAGCTAATCCAATCCCAATAAGTATTTCTGGAAATGCTAACTTTTCAATTGACAACACTACCAACAATGTTATATC
>JALWKH010000274.1:0-994 GCA_026996635.1 Bacteroidales bacterium
TAATTGTAAAAAGCCGAAAATTCCGTAAAAATCTTGGCAGCATACAAATTTACCCCGTAATACACCGGCACGGTAAACTCCGACGCAGCAAAAATAAAAACCAGTGTAAACGCCGAAATAAGCGAAGGTTTCAGGTAAGGCAATATGATGCGGCGGATTATTCTGCTATTGCTTGATGTGTGGATAATTGCCGATTCCAAAAATTCACGCGGCATTTTTTTCAGCGAAGTGTAAACTATGATGTATGCAATAGGGGTAAAAGCCATCAAAAGCGTAAAAAAGGTTTTTAGTGCGGGGCTGAGGCTTAAAGCATAAAAAATCTTGTCCCAGCTCACTGCAAAACTGTAAGATGTGATAAACAGCGGCAAAAGAATTAAAACTTTTGCTGCAGCTGCGATAAAACCTGCCCTGCCGTAAACCGACAAAGCAGCAATTGTACCGGCAATAGTGGAAAGCACGGCAACAGCAACGGCAAATCCGATACTGGTCAATAATAATGGCAACGAACTTGTAATTTGTGCAAAAAGATTGCCCGTACCGCTTATCAAAGCATAGAAAAAAAGAAAAAGCAACGGCAACAATGCCATTGCCGAAAAAATTATTTCTGCAACTCCGGGCAGTTTCTTTTTCACTGACCAACCCATTGTTTAAGGTAATCTTGTATTTCGGTCAGTTTGCGGGCAGTGTGGTCATAGTCTATTTTCATAGGCTTTATGTTGTCGAGGGTCGGTATTCCGTCAGGCACTTGTACGCCCTTGTGCAACGGCATTTGTGCACACAGTTTTGCCAAAAGTGCTTCCGTTTCAGGCCTTAACAAAAAGTCGGCAAGTTTTTTGGCATTTTCGGGATTAGGAGAATTTTTAATCAAAACAATTGCATTAGGCATAATCAGTGTGCCGAGACTGTCTTGGTCGGGAAAAACCATTCCCACATCATCACTTTCTTTCATTGCTTCAAAAGCATCGTCGGTATCAGTGAGTCCGCAAACCACTTC
>JALWKH010000274.1:1004-3418 GCA_026996635.1 Bacteroidales bacterium
TAACATCTCCGTTGCTTGCGGCAATTACCACTCTGTTGTTTTTCAGTGCTTCAAAGTATTTTTTTGCGGCACTGTCACCAAGGGCATCGAAAATTGCGGCAAAATGGAATGTTGTTGTACCGAAAAGCGGGTTGGCAATTGCAAATTTGCCTTTGTATTGCGGTTTCAAAAAGTCGAAAATCGATTTCGGTATACCCAATGTGTCAATAAGTTTTTTGTTGTAAATAATCACCCTAGCCCTTGCCGAAAATCCTGTCCAATAATGGTCGGGGTCTTTGTAAACGCCTGAAATGTCCTTTGCTTGCGGAGATTCATAAGGTGCAGCTATTCCTTTTTGTTTCAGCACAATAGCCCTAACGGGGTCGCCACTCCAAAACAAATCGCAACGCGGATTGTCCTTTTCTGCAATAAGGCGGTTGAGAACACCCGTAGATTTTGTTTCTTCGGTGTCAAAAAGCGGTTTTACTTTTATGCCTGTTTCTTCTTCAAACTTCTTAAGCACCGGTTCGGAAAATACTTGATCCACACTTGTGTAAACCACTACTTCGTTTGATTTTTTGTTGCCGCAACCTGCCATTACCACAGCTGCAACGAGTATTGTAATTATTTTTTTCATAGCCATCGTTTTCTGCAAAGTTATGAATTTATTGTTCACAAATCATTCGTAATGTAACGCAATAATCGGGTCAAGTTTTGCGGCTTTGGCTGCCGGTGTAAGACCGGACAAGATGCCCACAATGAATGTTAAAACGACACCGAGCAGAATCCACAACCACGGTACCACAAAGTCGGTACCTACAATCAGAGTAACAATATTGCCTGCAAGTATGCCCAAAACAATGCCTACCGCACCGCCTATTTGCCCGATAAATACGGATTCGAATAAAAATTGCTGACGGATAATTTTCGGTGTGGCACCTACGGCTTTTCTTATACCGATTTCGCGTGTACGTTCGCTTACCGAAACAAGCATTATGTTCATAAGTCCGATAGCCGCTCCGAGCAAAGTGATAAGTCCGATTATCGTAGTTGAAGTTGTGATTACTGCAATGTTTTTCATCAGGTTGCGGATAAGGTTGTCGCTTTTCACAATGTCAAAGTTGTTTTTTTCTTTCGGTTTCAGCCGTTTGGCTTTTCGCATTGCAATTATTGCATTGTTTTTTGCAGCATCCATAAACTCAATATTGTACGGCTGAATTAGAATTTGGTAAGAAATATCCGATCTGTAAAAATTGTTGCGGGCGGCAATAAGCGGAATAACCACCATATTGTCGGTTTTGTCTATCATACTGCTGCCTTTTTCGGCAAAGATGCCCACAACTTTGTATTTTATGTCGCCGATTTTTATGAACGAACCTACAGCGGCTTGATTGCCGAACAATTTTTGTTTGAGCTTACTTCCGATTACGGCAACATTACGTCCTTTGGTCAATTCCGTGTGAGAAAAAAACCTGCCGGATTTAATGTTGTTGCCGGAAGTTTGCATATACTCGCCTTCCACGCCCCAAACCGTAATGTTGGGATTTGTCTTTTTGGAATTATGCTTGACCGTTGCGGTAGATGTAGCTGTAAATATATTGCTGCGGTAAGAAGGAAAATTGTAAAACTTCTCAAACCTCCTGATGTCTTTGTAAGAAACAGGTTCGCCCAAGCGGGCTTCGCCCCTACGCCTCATACGGTGTGTGGAGAATGATTGCGAAGTGATTTTGAAAGTATTGCTGCCCATATTGGCAAATTGTCCTTTCAGTGAGTTTTCAATGGCGGAAATAGCCGTGAGTATGCCTACAAGCGACATAATACCGAAAGCAATAATCAGAACGGTCAAAACCGTACGGAGCTTATTAGTTTTGATAGAAGCAAGAGCAATTTTAAAATTGTCTTCGTACAGCGAAATGAATTTTATGAATTTTTGCCAAAGCATATCCGTAGCATTGATTTACAAATGTAAGTAAAATTTACCGGTTTATGCCAATACTCCAAGCATCATAAGGTATCTTTTCCAACTCATCTTCAGGTAAAAAAGTAAACCTCTGCGGATATTTTTCAGAAAGGTATTTTGCCAAATATTCTTGTTCCGTTTGGCGTGGGGTGGGTACCAAAACAGCACTTTTGCCCGCACACCACAAATCCATTATGGTGGAATAACCCGAACGGACAACAATTTTGTTGCTGCAATAAATTATTTTTTTCAAATCATCGTCAGTAGCCAACCCTTTATAAGTCATATTCCCTACTTTAAAATCGGGTCCGTATTTGCCTCCCGCAACAATGCTTTTTACAGGTGCTCCCGAAAAATATTTTATAGTCCTTTTTTCAAACTTTGTGCGGGCGGGTTCGGGTCCCGAAATAATTACTCCCACATCAAAAAACTCATCGCACACGGGCATTTCCGCATTGCAAAACCTTGATAAAAC
>JALWKH010000275.1 GCA_026996635.1 Bacteroidales bacterium
CTTAGGTGAATTTATTGTGCAGGTTGCAGGCGAAAAGCCGTATCATATTGTAACACCCGCTATGCACAAGTCAAAAAAGGATGTGGCAAGGTTGTTCAACGAAAAATTCGGAACGGATGTAAATGCCACACCGGAAGAAATGACAATGTTTGTGCGTAAGTTTTTGAGGGAAAAGTTTTTAAAGGCTGATGTCGGTATTACAGGTGCAAACTTTTTACTTCCCGATATAGGTGGCATTTCTATTACCGAAAATGAAGGGAACGGATTGCTCTCCGCATCTTTCCCCAAGGTTCACATTGCAATAGCGGGCATAGAAAAGCTGTTGCCTTCTGTCAGGTATCTTTCGCTTTTTCTTCCGCTGCTGGCAACACACGGCACGGGTCAGCATATAACAGTGTACAATACCATTTACACTTCTGCCAAAAAAGAAAATGATGCTGACGGACCCGAACAAATGTATGTGATTTTGCTTGACAACGGCAGGACTGATTTGTATGCGGAAGAAGAAACAAATATTGCTTTGAGTTGCATCCGTTGCGGTGCTTGCCTTAATGTTTGCCCTATTTACCAAAACATTGGCGGATATACTTATGATGTGCCTTATTCCGGTCCCATCGGCTCAATTATTTCACCCTATTACGAGGGAGAAAAAGAATATAAGCATTTGAGTTTTGCTTGTACACTGTGCGGAAAATGTACCGAAACTTGTCCGGTGAAAATACCTTTGCACGAGCTATTGATTCTTAACAGGAAAAAGTTTGTGGAACGGTACGAGGATAAATGGATTTGGGAAAAAGGAATGAAGTTTTACGAATACTTGATGGACGATCGCAAGCATCTTGATATGGTTGGCGGCGGTGTGAAGAATTTTGTCGTGCAAACATTCGGCAAAAACTCACTCGGAGATAAAAAAGAACCACCGGAGTTTGCCAAAGAATCATTTGCCGAAAGTTGGGTGAAAAATAAGCAAGAGGGAAATAATTAGTTGGAAATATTATTGCCGGGTTACAATTTTGCCAATCTAAAAAATGATTACCTTTGATAAAGAAATCAAAAAATTCAAATTATGTTTCCAAAAGAAGTTTACATAAACAGGCGAAACAGGCTTAAAAAGCTGGTTAATAGTGGTATAGCTATAATTTTGGGCAATGAAAATGCTGCATATAATTATCCTGCAAACGAATATCATTTCAGGCAAGACAGTAATTTTTTATACTTTTTTGCCATAAACAAACCACATTTTATCGGTGTTATTGATTTTGACGAAGGCAAGGATATAATACTCGGTGATGATTTTGAAATTGATGATGTAATATGGATGGGACCGCAGCCTTCTGTTGCCGAACTTGCCAAAGAAGCCGGTGTGGAAAACACAGGCAAATATGCCGACATTTACAAAATTGTTGATGAAGCCAAAGCAAAGGGTAAGAAAATCCATATAGTACCGCCATATAGAGGTGAACACATTCTTTTTTATAACGATGTTCTTAAAGATGATTACAAGAAATATATTTCCGAAGAACTGATTAAAGCCATAGTAGAACTCCGTTCGATAAAGGACGAGTACGAAATTAAAGAAATTGAAAAGGCAATAGAAGTAGGCTACGAAATGCACGTTACTGCAATGCGAATGTGTAAGCCGGGTATTGTTGAGCAAAAAATAGCTGCTGCCGTAGAAGCTATTCCAATTGCTAATGGCGGTAGGATTTCATTTCCCGTTATTTTGACACAAAACGGGGAAACGCTTCACAATCATTATCACGGAAATATTTTGCAAGCAGGTAAAATGATGCTTACAGATGCAGGAGCCGAAACGGAAATGGGATATGCTTCGGATTTTACGCGTACAGTGCCTGTATCTGGCAAATTTGACCAAAGACAAAGAGATGTTTATTCCATAGTGCTTAATGCTAACAAGAGGGTAATAGAATTTTCGCGTCCGGGCGTAAAATATTTGGATATGCACTTGGAAGCGGCAAAGGTGATTGCTTCCGGGCTTAAAGATTTGGGCTTGATGAAAGGTAATGTGGACGAAGCTGTGGCTGCCGGTGCACACGCTTTGTTTTTCCCGCACGGTCTCGGTCATATGATGGGACTTGATGTTCACGATATGGAAGGCTTGGGAGAAGATTATGTGGGATATGACGAAAATGTGAAAAGGTCAGACCAATTCGGCTTGGCATATCTCCGCTTGGCAAGGGAACTGAAGCCGGGATTTGTTCTTACCGACGAGCCGGGAATTTATTTTATCCCTGCACTTATTGACTTGTGGCGAAAAGAAAGTAAGTTTACCGAATTCATAAATTACGATGAAGTTGAAAAATACAAAGATTTCGGAGGTATCCGCATTGAAGACGATTTGCTTATCACTGATAACGGTTGTGAAGTAATGGGTAAGAAGATACCGAAGGAAATAGATGAAATTGAACAAATTATGAAAGCATAAACATAAGGTTTAATCCATATCTCAGGCTGTTCCGTTTTTTGCGGTTCAGCCTTTTTTATGTTTTGATGAAATTTTTTATCCGGAGAAATTATTATTGTAGAACAAAAGATTAAGCAATGGAAGAAGTAATGCAAAACCTAGAAAAAATACTAAAAGAATTACCCGCAGGAGTGAAGTTGGTTGCTGTAAGCAAACGCCAACCCGATGAAAAATTGCAGGCTGCTTATGATGCGGGTCATAGGATTTTCGGAGAGAATATTGTTCAGGAACTTGTGCGCAAACACGAAATATTCCCTACGGATATAGAGTGGCATATGATAGGTCATCTACAAAAAAACAAGGTAAAGTATATTGTGCCGTTTATTTCGATGATTCATTCGGTAGATGATTTTGATTTAGCAAAAGAGATAAACAAGCGTGCTGCAAAAGCCGGCAGGGTAGTGGATTGCCTTTTTGAAATTCATATAGCGAAAGAAGAGAGCAAATTCGGGTTTAAACCGGAAGCACTAAAAGAGGAACTTGAAAAAAACGATTGGAAAGCACTTTTCCCGAACATACGCTTCCGCGGGCTTATGACAATGGCTACCAACACTGATGACTTGTCTTTGATTAGGAGTGAGTTTAAATCTGTCCGTCTTTTATTTGAAGAACTAAAACGCACATATTTCAGCAGTGATGACTATTTTAATGAGTTATCAATGGGAATGAGCAATGACTACAAAATAGCTATTGAAGAGGGTAGTACTATGATTCGCCTCGGCACTATGATTTTCGGTAAGAGGTTGCCGAAGTAGAGTTTTTTTGATGTTAGGCATAATAAAAGTATAATGGAAAGCAAAATAGAAATAGAGAAAAAAGTTGCTCTTGATTTCCTTAAAAAGATAGGTGAATATTCAATAGACGAAAATTCAATAAAATCAGGTAAGAATTATAAAAATGAGCCTGATATTATTTTTAATGGAATTGGTA
>JALWKH010000276.1 GCA_026996635.1 Bacteroidales bacterium
GACGGAAAAGAGTCATAAATCACTTTTTGCACACTCAATAGAAAAATTCTTTAAAGATAAGGTTGCGGTTGCAGCCTTATCTTTTGTTGCTTTTGTCTTTGTGGTCGGACTGTTTGCATACTTTATAGCCTTTGACAACACACGCGAAGCAAACAACCAAATGATTGAAATTGCCCTGAAAAAACCGGGCTTTAAAGTTTTTTTACTTAAAAAACATAAAAACATAAATTGCTCCGATTACGGCTTTTTCTATAAATTACTCTACGGCCACCCTGATTGCTACGAATATTATCCTCTGAAAAGCAATAAAATAGAAGTATCGGACGGAATGCTCGAAGCAGAACTTTATGCCGAAAAAGGAGAAAAACCCGAAACAATAGAGTTTTCACTTGCCGATATTGTGTATCCTGTATCAAAAGAATGGCACGAAGGCAATTTGGTTAATATTGTAACATTAAACGGCGACACTGTTCACACATCCGTTAACGAACTCTTATCGAAAGTCGTATCAAACAACCTTGTAGAACACAAATTCCTACTTGGAACAGACCGTTTCGGACGTGATGTTTTCAGCCGCTTGCTCATCGGTTCTAGAATTTCGCTTGCAGTCGGGTTCATTAGTGTATTTATTTCGCTGATAATCGGCATATTACTTGGCTCTCTTGCAGGATATTTCGGCGGTTTTTTGGACGACATAATTATGTGGTTTGTAAATGTAATGTGGTCGGTTCCCACCCTACTTCTCGTTATTGCACTTACAATGGTAATCGGCAAAGGATTTTGGCAAATTTTCATTGCGGTAGGTCTTACGATGTGGGTGGAAGTTGCCCGTGTGGTCAGGGGACAAATCTTGAGCATAAAGCAAAAAGACTACATTGAAGCCGCAAAGGTTTTGGGTTATTCCCACTCCCGCACAATCAGAAAACATATATTGCCCAATGTTATGGCACCTGTAATTGTAATTTCCGCATCAAACTTTGCAAGTGCCATTCTGATAGAAGCAGGCTTAAGTTTTTTGGGCGTAGGTATTCAACCGCCTATGCCGTCGTGGGGAAATATGATAAAAGAAAATTACGGCTATTTGCTGGTCGGACTGCCACACTTATCACTCGCTCCCGGTATTGCAATTATGCTTCTCGTCCTCGCTTTTATCATTATCGGCAACTCACTCCGCGATGCTTTTGATGTGAGAAATTAAAACAGATTATCCCGACTCGTAAATTTTGCCATTCCATTACACTAGCGTACAACGTTACAAATCTTAACCTAAAGACACATCCAACAATACATTGAAAACTAGTACATTACCAAATTAACCAATTAGCAAATTAATAAATTAACACATTAATCATCCTATCTTTTCAAAATAACCTTCTTCGTAGCTATTATTTTCCCTTTTCTTACAAGGCTTACAAAGTAAACCCCGCTGCGGCTGTCTTGCATGTTGATTTCTTTGCGGTTGTAACCGCTGTGCAATGCCATTACACGCTTGTTGTAACCTACTCCCGAATATACCTTAAGCAGTACATCGTCAAAATTATAAGTGTTTGCTTCTACCGTGAACCTGTCCTTTGCCGGATTCGGGTATATCTTAAAGCTCTTGCTTATGCGGGCATAGATTACACTTGTAGTATCGCTGTTGCCGGTAGTGTCTTTGAGTATCACAAGGTTGCGGGTATAGCTTGCCTGGCAACTGTCGTCAAAGGTGACGGTGATTTTCACATTATACACTCCCGTGTCGTGGTAGGTATGATACAAGCACTGAACAGTATCGCTGCCTCCGTCTCCCAAATCCCACAGCCAACTGTCAACATACGGATTGTTATTCTCCAAGTAAATGCTTATGCTGTCTGCATCGTAAGGTATGTAAAATGTATCAAGGGCACTGTGGTTGAAGTATATCCTCGGTTCTATATACCAGCAGCCCGGATCGTCTTCCATGTACCACCGTGCCAATAGACGGTTGTTTGTATCTACATTGTTGTGGAAAGTATCACCGGTAGAAGAAAAATTACCTCCTACAAACAAAGTATCATGATAAACTACCATATCTCTTACACTTCCGGGAATACCTCCGGCTAAATCCTTATATTGTTTATCTTTCGGGTCCCATATTATCATACCCATTGCATTATAATATGTATTCGGGTCATTAAAATAATCTGGATACAATCGCGTTATACCGCCTATAAATAATTTGTGTTTATAAAAACATGCTGAAATACTTCTATTCCAAGCCATAAATGTATCCAACGGTTCTATACTGTAGCCGTCCCATCTGGCTAAAGTGGTATAGTGTTCCAACGGATGATTTTCTATGTAATCGGTTAATAAAATAAAATATACAAAATTATTCAATGTATCCACAGCAACAGCTTCTCCAAGATATTGGCCGATATCACAATTATTTTGGTTGCAATCAAACACAATTTCCCAGTGACCTATCCCACGATAACGAAATAACCACGGAGGGTAAAGCGTCCGGGTTACATACAAATCTCCTTTGAAGATAAACGGTGTGGATAATAACGAATAAGTAGTCTCTCCTCCACTAAACCAATTGTTACCCCCGTCATAACAAACAACACCTCCATAAGAAACTGAATTGCCGTAATTGTCAAGATCTGTTATTATAAATAATGTGTCATGATAAACTATGCCATGAAAACTACTTCCATTTATTTGTATATTATTTTCTGCAAAACCGGGTACCTCTTGCCACCCATAAATACTATCCCACCTTACAATAGCTTGATTTATTTTTATGTTACTCGAAGATTTTCCTTCATTATCACTGATAGCATAAAAATAATTTTTGTAAACACATCCCGCATAATATGAATTTGGCACATTTGCATGCAATGATGCAACATTATGACCGTCAAATGTAAAAAGATGACCCACCTTAACACCTTCTACACTATCCAATGCCGCCAGAATAAAAATTTTATTATTAAATATTGTCATTGAATACACATCCGTTCCCAGTACAACTTTTGGTCCTCCGTACGGATACCAATTGCCAGGAGCGGGTGGGAAGTAATTTTGGGCGGAAACAACTCCGCCCAAAATTATTATTATCACTGTTAAAATTATCCTCATTGCTTGATGAGTTTTTGTGATTCAATTTCTTCTCCGTCAACATATACTCCGTAAATATATGCTTCCGGTGACCACGACTTGGTGTTTATCCTTATCTTTCCGCTACCGGCCGGTATTTCCTTTATTTCTTTCACCTTACCGTCAACGGTGTAAACTTTTAATACCGCATTCATTCCGTCGGGCATCTCATAACTGAATGTTACGCTTTCGCTAAACGGATTGGGATATACTCCCGTGATGAATACATGTGCAGGCTTTTCCGTTTTTTCATTTAACATAAGTACTTTGTCTTCCGCTCCTCCGTT
>JALWKH010000277.1 GCA_026996635.1 Bacteroidales bacterium
TGTGGAGGTAATTTGTACAGTTGGGCCACCTATGTCGGAAATATCAATACTTTCGATATCCGTACAACCTGCAGCATCTGTTATTGTAACCGTATAGGTTCCGGAAGTTACATTTGAAATACTGCTGGATGTTTCTCCGTTGCTCCAATTATATGTATATGGAGATGTTGCTCCCGATACAGAAACAGAAGCAGATCCGTCTGCCTGGCCGCAGTGTGCGTCTGTATGGTCTGTCGTAACGGAGAATGCGCTTGGTTCATTTATTACAAAACTTACTACTTTACTACAGCCGTTTGCATCGGTTACAGTTACATCATAAGTGCCTGCAGTTAATCCCGAAACATTATCTGTGGTTGAGTTAGTCCCAAGTGTTTGATCTCCTGTTGACCATTGGTAATCGTAAGGAGGAGTGGATTCTTGGGTAATTTGTGCTTGTGCTGATCCATCGTTTCCTCCATTACATGTTACATTGTTTCTAGCTACTGTAACTTGTAATTCGGGTGGTTCATTAAGTGTTACGGTGCCGGTAGAGCTACATCCTACGGAGCTTGTTACCGTCACGGTGTAAGTTCCGGCTCCCAGTCCTGTTGCTGTGGCAGTGGTTTGGTTTCCTGCATTAGAATCCCATTGGTATGATGTTCCGCCATTAGCTGTTGCTTCGCCGTCTGTACTACCGTAACAGCTTGGGTCGGTAACATTTGAGAAAGTAACGGAAGGTTGAGGATAGACTGTTATGTCATGGGAATCTTGATCTGTACATGTTCCGTTTGAAACGGTTAATGTAACCGTATATGTTCCATCCGAACCATATGTATGTGTAACTGTTGATCCGCTACCTGTGTTACCGTCTCCGAAATTCCAAGAGTATGTTATTCCGCTGCCCGTACTACTTCCACTTGCATCAAAAGTAAAACTGTTGCCGTCCAAACATTGATTTGACGGAGGTGTAAACGATGCAACTATCGGTTGTCCGGGATTTATTGTAAACGAAGCTGTTTGTGTACATCCTGTGTTGTCTGTGACAGTAACTGAGTAGTTGCCATCTGGAAGATTACTGATATCTTCCGTATTTGCACCGTTACTCCAATTGTATGTATATGGAGATGTGCCGCCTGAAACGGAAATATCTATAGCACCGTCATTGGCATTATCACAGGACTCGTCTGTTGTAGTTCCGGTTATTGAAATGGCAGGAGGTTCGGTAATAACTACATCAATTGTATTAGTACAGCCGGTATTACTTGTAACAGTTACTGTATAAGTTCCTGCAGCAAGTCCGCTTTGTGTATTAGAAGTTGAAGATGTTGGGCCTACGGAAGTAAATCCCCAGTCGTAAGTATAAGAACTTGTTCCAGTGCTGGATGATATAGATACTGTAGCAACACCGTCGTTTGCACCATTACATGTTGCGTTTGTATGATTTTCTGAAAGAGTAAAACCTACTACGTTTAAAGATAAAGATGTGTCATAACTGCATCCGAAGTTATCTGTGACAGTATAGGTGTATGTGTGACTGCCCAGCGTTGAAGGGCAAGCTTGCCCGGGATTATTCGAGTTTGTCACATTATCTCCAGTCCAGTTCTCTGATACTATAGATGGAGTAAATCCCCACGGAGATGGTATAATGGAGGGGTCGAATGAGATTTCCCAATGGAAGATATAGCCGTTATCAGCACTAAGATGATCTGTAACATGAATTACCCAAGCACCATTTAACGGACAACCAATAAGATTTGCCCAACTACCGTATGCTTGGTAAGTTCCGGGATTCGCTTGATTTATAGGATCATCTGTACTAACATTACCAATTGGGTCCGTATACGGAGAAACATTTGTCCAGTTTGCCGAGTTGTCAATATAACCGTTAGTAGAGGTAGGACTCCAGCAATAGTCGTATCCTATTCCGGGGGTTGGATCGTCAGTATTGCCATCAACAGGTAAGTCTGTTGCAACCGGTTCTCCTAAGATCGTTCCGTCTCCATCATTGGAGTAAGGTAAAAGGGTCAAAGTTTGGCCATTGGGGCACTCTATTTCAATAGATAAATCTCCCATATACGAGTGTTCCATGTTTAAGCAAATACTTTGTAGATCGTTAGTGTCATTAAGGGTTTGGCCTTGGTCAAAGGACGTGAATATAATTGTATCAGTATATTCAACACCACTACCGTCCGGAAGATATGTTGTACCTCCTGAAGCCAAGGTTGCTTCAGACTCCCAATACGTAGGTGTGACTACTCCGTTTAAGTCGGCACAGTCACCTGAACATATAGGGTCTGTAACTGATGTACCTTCAAATGATGGTGTTGTCGAAACTCGTACTCTCAAATTTATATTGTTTGTGCTTCTACATCCGTTTACATCAATTACAACCAGTTGAATGTCAGCCCCGCCACCTTCTGTAAATGTATGTGTAACAGTTTGTCCGGTGTCTGTTTGCCCGTTACCCAAGTACCATACAAAAGTGGAAGAGTTATCCGACTGAGAGTAATATGTGTAGTTCTCAGGATAGTCACCGGAACCTGAAAATGTTATACTTTCACCTTGACAAATATCTATATATCCGTTATTAGCATCCGGGTCGGTATCATCTAAAACAGCGTTTACTTCTTGGCAAGGTGCAACACAAGATAATACGGCTTCCCAGCCGTCGTAAGTATATGAATCATCAGAAGAGAAAACAAAAGTTAAACATCCTGAAGAATTATCTTCGGTTGCTTGTATCACTGACGGTGGGTGGTCATTGTCATAAATATCCATTAAAGGATCTGAAGTTGAAGAACCATCATAAACATCTAGTTCATCAAAATATGCTTCAACATCAAAATAATTAAACTCAACACGGGTTCTATATCCGCTGCTTGAGGGACAAATAGTTAAGACATAATATTCATCATCACTGTAAGTGTAATCAGGACCTCCGGAATCATAAAAATATGTGGTGCTCCAACTTGAACAATCAAAATATTGTGTGCCACCGTCGTCCATATAGATGTCTCCACCTCCCCACTGGGAGTAGCTGCTTAATGAAAAAAGGACGACAAACAGTAAGAATATAATTTTTTTCATATATGAAATTTTACTAATTATTCAATTGTTTTATTGTATTCGTTTATGATTTTACTTCTAGGGAAAATATGGACAACTTTACTTGTTCCCGGAATCAGATAGTATTTGTCATTTTTTGCATCTTCTTTTATATTGTATAAGTATGGATTGAATGTTTTAGGATCTATATTTTTTATTTCTCCCGGAATTACCTTTTTTGTTTTGATGTCAAAAAGTTTTAAGGTGTCAATTTTCTTTGAAGTTATTTTTGACCTGTCTATTATTTCGTACATGTGTGAGATGTGGAAATTTAACCATCTGAGATGCCCCGGGGTTTCTTTGGCCATTTTATCGAG
>JALWKH010000278.1 GCA_026996635.1 Bacteroidales bacterium
GAATGGAGTAGAATTTTATGCCGTAAATAAAAATTATCCTGAAGAAAAATTTGACCCTGAAACAACCAGTCGGAAAATAGATGCAGATATTTACATAGATGATAAAAATCTCGGGGGATTGCCGGATTGGGGAGAAATTTACAGAATGATTGAACCTGAAGAGGACTTTAGATTTGAGAAAAGATTAAAAGAAAACAAAGGGCTGTTTTCAGGCATTTTTAAGAAAAAAAATAGATGAAGGCAGTAAAAGTTACATATACTTTGGCTTTATTGTTTGTTGTGCTTCTGTTTTCGTGCAGGGACAACACCGTAAAGCCACCCGAATTATATCTTGATTATCCGCAAGAAGGCAGCACTTTTAACGCAGGTGACACACTGGTTTTTAAAGTGAGAGTGGTTAGTGATGACGAAGAAATAAAAAACTTGCTGGTTTACCTTTCCGACGGTAACGAACAAATTTTTTCTCCCGTGCAATCGTACCAAGTAAATTTACACGCAACAACCATAGTCAGTCAATTAATAATTCCTTCAAATCTGGGCAGCGGTACTTACTTTTTGACATTCAAGGCAGAAACGAATGGAGATACATATAAATATTTTTTCAGAATTTCCATACACGAGTTGCCGTTGAAAACAGACGCTTTTGCCGGTGCATACGGGAACACATTATATATTTTCAATGACAGTCTTCAATTTTCAGCCCAAATGAATTTTGCAGACAGTATTTTGGATATTAAGCCCTTAAGTGGAGGTATGGCTGTGTATGTGCTTACTGCTGGAGGGTTTTTATACAAGTATAATTATGCCGAAGATAACTTGTTAATCATTGACCAAAATTTGAATAACAGTATGAACGATTTCCTGGGTAAGATGTTTTTTAGAGTTAGAAACAGCATTCCCGAACTTTTTTATCCCCGTGCAACAGGTTTTGTCAAAATGGTAAATACCACCCAAATTCAGTCACAAGAATTTTTGTCTTCTTACCAAAGACCTATGGCAATATATGCTTCGGGTAATTATGTTTATGTGGCAACAAGGTCGGTTGTGGGGTCACAAAAAGCAATGCTGTATATGTTTTATAATTCAAATTTGAGCATTTACAAAACTTTTGCTCTGGATTATTTATTTGTTCCCAACTCAATTGTGCGGGAATCTTCCGATTTAATCAGAGTTTACGGTAACAAAGCCGATACTGCAATGTTTTTTGATGTTTATACTGCCGAAAATACCAGTTATCAATATTTTTTGGAAAATACGGGGAAGTTGTTTTTCGCTTATAATCTTTCGGATGAAGCGGACTTGATTGCAACGGAAAGCGGTTTGTTGGGATTAACGGATAACGGGTATCACACTATTGACAATAGTATTTATAAATCTTTTGCCGACGATTCCTTATTGAGCGGTAAGTATTATTTGGTTGACGGAAGTAGTAATGTTACTACATTTATACCTCAACAGGAAATTGTTGAATCTCAAAAAGATGTCGATATGCAAATTGATAAACTGTGCTTAATTTATAACAAATAAATTAGCCATAAAAGGATAAAATGCCCACAAAAATACCAAAGTGGAAACAAAAATATCTGCGTAAATCACTTTTTTGCCAGGATTGGTAAGTAATAGAACACTTCGTATTGTAAATTGAAAGAGAAAAAATAAAAAAAGCCTTATTGAATATTTATTCAAGTTTATTGCTTGGCGGGGTTTTAATCTGACCAGATAAGAAAATGCCCGAGATAAGCCTTTGCTTACACATTGTTTTTCAGGGATTTTGTATTTGTCGCACAAAGAATGTACAGGATAGTTTTGTTTTACGGGGTCAAAAAAAAGGGAATAACCGAAAATTATTGCGGTTATTCCCCAAATTAAAAGGTTTACAATAAAGTATTCCTTATTCCTTATTTTTTGAAATTTCGTCAAGTTTCTTGTTTATTTCATCCAGTCTTTTTTGTTGATCTTCGTTGAGGTATGGTGATATTACAGCAATTTTGGTTGTTATTATTGTAAGTTTTGCTGCTTGTGCCATACCTTTTGCTGCAGCTTCAAAATCACCGTTTTGAGCTTGAATCATAGTTTCTACATATTCTGTAGCATACTTGTCAAAGTAATCAATCAGTTTGTCGTAATCTTTTTCTTTTACCAGTGCATCTATTTCTTGTTCCAGTTTGGTTGAATTTTCATTATTATCGACTTCCTCATCTTCTTCATAATATTCGTCTTCTTCGTCTGCTGTTGCTTCATCTTCATATACACTGTCGTCATCCATTGCCTTTTCCATTTGGTTATTAAATTCTTCGAGGGCATTTGCTGCATCTTGCAAATTACTTGCTGTTCTTGATAAAACATAGTATTGATACCCGGAAACCAAAGTTGCAATAATTGAAATTACCAAAGCTGCAATAATTAATCCTTTAGAACCTTCTGACTTATTGGCTAGTACCAGTCCTACAACAGACAGGATAATTGCCAATACTCCGGGGAAAATAGCATAAAGTCCTAAACAGGGTATAAATGAAATAACTAATGCTATTATACCAAAAACCAAACCGATAATTCCTAATACTTGAGGCGTATTGCTTGATTTTGGCGGCACGTTTTGTTGTGTTGATTGTTGTTGTGGTGGTGGAGGTGTGTTAATGTTTTGATTTTCTGTGTTCTGATTCTCCTCCGGTTGATTAATTTTGTTTTCTTCCATAGTCATTAAAATTTAAGGTTTTATAATCGTTCATTGTTGTTAAAGAATCTACCATTTGTGATTCTTTGATTTGTTCTTCTTGTTCTTCTTTTTCCATCATAAAGAAGACATAACTTATAAAAAGAACAATGGCTAAATTTACGAAAAAAATCAGTGCAACAAAGAATTTTTTTACTTTATCTGAGTGTATCAGTCCTATTGCCATACCGGATATCAGCAGACCAAATATAGCCGGGAGCATAACATAAGGGAAAAGTGTTTTGTTAAAATAAAAAATAGCTGTTGCAATTTGAATAAATATTGAAAATACCGCAAGCCAAATAGCAGCTTTAATTTCAGTTTCCTTTTGTTTTTGGATTTTTTCCTGAATACGTTTTTTGTGTTCTTCCGAAATCCTTGGTCTGGAACCATATTTTCTGTGGCGGGCTGAACTGTTCATAAGAAAAAGGATTATTGGTTATTTTGTACAAAAAAAATACAAAAAAATAACATAACCAAAAATAATTGTTACTTTAGTAAAATTTTTATTTAAAATGCTGTAAATGTAGGATTAAAGACGGGTGAGATGTAGCGAGGGAGGGGCTCGAACCCTCGACCTCATGATTATGAATCATGCGCTCTAACCGGCTGAGCTACCTCGCCATGAAATTCAGAACTAAATTTACGGCGGACAAATATACAACATTTTGATATAAATA
>JALWKH010000279.1:0-9185 GCA_026996635.1 Bacteroidales bacterium
TACAATTACTGTGGAAGGCAAAATTTTCGGTTGAGAAAAAATGCTTGTTGATAAAATTATGAGTATCAATATGATAATTTGTTTTTTCATTTGTTTGTTATTTTTATTCGTAATCTTATTGTCACCCATCTGTGTCTCCCAGTAAAACCTGTACGGTGCAGGCTCTCAAGGGAAGAATTTCCTCCCTTGAGGGAGGATTAAGGTGGGTGACAGATGATTTAACGGGCTTCAGCCCGTTTATAATTCATTCAAAAAAAACATATTTTGATTAGCCCCGCCATTTATGGTGGGGTACAAAAATGAAAAAAAAATACCGTGGCTTTAGCCTTAGTTTTTACATTGTTCTTTGTCATTCGATACAAAGAACCAAAAATCTCGGTCAAAATGATGCTTCCGCCCGCTCTGTCAAAACATGGCGACTACGGGAAAAGCGGAAAACGAAAAATCGCACAAGTCAACGCCTATTGCCACATTTTTCGTTTAAAATCCGCCTGATGGCGGACTTTCCCTCGCATTCGCAGATGTTTTGCCATTCACGCCAAACATGCCCGCCATTTTGACCTGGCCAAACGCACTATTGCAATTGCTATTTATCATTAAATCAAATAATTAGCAAATTATCACATTTATATTCATTAGCACATTTACTTCCCGCCTTAAAAGACAGGTCTAATCAGGTCTATTGTAAAAGAACTTACAAAACAGACTGAAGTCTGTTTGCTAACCTGCACATTTGCCCATCAATTTGTCACCACTCTATATACATCCTCCTTTGAGTTCCTGTTCAGCATTATGTCATTCTGAACTTGTTTCAGAATCTAAATGTTTCAGAATCTA
The DNA here is from genome assembly GCA_026996635.1 of Bacteroidales bacterium. GTDB lineage: Bacteria > Bacteroidota > Bacteroidia > Bacteroidales > JALTDM01 > JALTDM01. Next base: position 838 of record JALWKH010000279.1, read on the forward strand.
AATGTTTCGGAATCTCTACATTTCGGGAGAGGTTTTTAGTCATCCTCTCGTGTATGTTAAAATATTCAACATATTATTTACGATTTATCTTTTTTACCCGTGCTTGTTATTATAACTTCAATGCGGTTATTCCGCTTGCGACCTTCTTTGTCTTTGTTGAAGGCAATAGGTCTGGTGCTGCCGTATCCTTTTACTTGAATTCGCTTTTCTTTAATTCCGTTTTTTATCAAATAATCTGCAACAGCTTGTGCTCTTCGAGTGGATAGTTCCAACAATTTTTTCGGGTCGCCGCGATTATCGGTATGTCCCGTTATAAGAATGTGAACTTTTTTGTTTTCTTTCAGAAACTTTATAAACCTTTCCAGTTCGGGATAAGAATCCGGAAGCATTTCTGCGGTTCGACCTTTAAAAAAAACATTGTTCAAAATGATTACTTGGTCTTTTTTTACCGGAGCCATAAATAGGTTTTGCTCGTCAATTTCTTCGTATTTATCAAGTTTGGTTACATCGAGATGCCTGGGAATGCTGTAATAACCTTCGGCAATGGCATAATAACCGTATTTTTTCCCGCGTGGCAGGATAATTTTATATTCACCGGTGAGAGGATTTGAACGGGCAATTCCTGCCAATTTACCGTCGGGCAGAATTTCGTAAATAACCTTTGCCGCAACAGGTTCCATATTCCGCTCGTTTACAACCTTTCCCGAAATAAGCACAACGGGATCAACGCCTTGTGAAAATAGATTTATGTTAATAAGTGTTAATACCAAAAACAAAAGTTTCTTCATAATCCGTTCTTTTTTACATGTTCCAAATAATGTTTGATATTTAAGTAGTTGGCATATGTTACTTGATAACCTTTCTTTTCGGCTTGTTTTTTTGACCAAAAAAATTGTTCCGGCACAGGATCTTTACCGCTACCGCCCCAAGGGCTGCAAAAAAATATCCGTCTGGTACTGAGGAACAAGCCTTTTAATGGTCCATGCTTTTTTAATGCTTCTATTGTGTATGTGGAGCAAGTGGGATAGTAGCGGCAAGAAGACGGCAACAATGGAGAAATGGCTTTCTGGTAAAACTTAATTGGTAAAATCAGGATAAAAGACAATATGTTTCCAATTAGTTTCACTTTTTAAACCTTTTTTCTTTAAATAAATATGTGGCGTTGTATTCTTTGTTGAGAACCACTGAATTACCGCATCTTACCGTCCACAGAAGTTTTATTTCCACGGCAGAAGGTGATAAGGTGCGGTAATAGTATTTTTGTGAAGAAGACGATGTGTTGCATTTAAGGTTTTTCCACTTTTTTTTGTCGGCATCGGGCACAATTTCTTTATAAAATTTATTTCTGATTTCCCAACCTTTTATTTCTGTGTAATCGGGGAAGTGTGCCATAAGAGAATCGGTAACGACTCTGAAAAGTTTCGGTTTCTTTTTTTTGGTTTTACGGTCGAAAAAGTATCTGCCGAAATATGTGAAAGTTGTGTCAGCGTAAATTTGCTTCAAGTTGTACGGGGAATTCCTTTGCACATTTTCCAGCCACAAGTCCATTATTCTTTCAGGGGAATAATCAAATGCCAAATCGAGTTGTTTACCTGTTTTTACTTTTTCAAAGTCAACGGTTTTCTTGCTTGTTGAGCAGGAAGTGAGAATTATTAACAATATGTAAATAAGTCTTTTTGTCACAGTAATTTAAGCTTTTTTATTGTTTCTGTGGGGTTATCGCTTTTGAATACAAAACTTCCAGCTACCAAAACATCGGATCCTGCATCAATTAGTTGTTTGCCTGTGTCGAGATTTACACCGCCGTCCACTTCTATAAGCATTGACGGGTTTTTGTCTTTTTTCATCAGGTTGAGTTTACGGACTTTTTCCACGGAAGTTTGAATGAATTTTTGTCCGCCGAATCCCGGATTTACCGACATAATTAAAACCATATCCGCATACGGTAAAATTTCTTCCAAACAAATTACGGGTGTGTGCGGATTTATTGCAACACCTGCTTTTGCACCTGTTTCTTTTATTTGCATTACCAACCTGTGAAGGTGGTTTGCGGCTTCGTAGTGAACGGTGATAATATCTGCACCCGCTTCTGCAAACTTTTCGATGTACCTTTCGGGTTTTTCTATCATCAAATGCACATCCAAAGGCTTGTTTGCCAACTTATTGATTTGCATTATTATATCGAAACCGAAAGTAATATTCGGCACAAACATTCCGTCCATTATATCCAAATGAAACCAATCGGCTTCGCTTTCATTTACCATTTTTATTTCTTCCGCAAGTCTTAAAAAATCTGCCGACAGCAAAGACGGTGCAACCAAATGCTTATTGTTCATATCTTATTATTGTTAAGGTGTTTATGTACTATCTCTCATAAAAACAATCAATACAAAAATAGTTTTAAAAATTCAATTAAACTAATTTATTTACGAAGGTACTTATTCAAACGGTTTAATTTATGTAATTTTGTAAAAAATGTGTTAGTTATGAAAAAGAAATCTGTTTTATTACTGTTGTTACTTATCGGAATTACGGGGTTTTCGCAGAAAAACCAAGTTGATGCCTACAAACTGGAAGCAGACGGGTATTCTACTTCATTTTACAAGTGGGGAAATAAGTTAATTTTTACGGATAATTATGCTTCACGCATTTATTTATTAAGCGATGAAAATAAGTTTTTAACTGCAGTTGAAGAAGCCCCCGGTTGCGGAAGATATATGTCTTTCAAAAACGGGAAGGTGCTTTTTAAGCATATTGACCCTGTTACACTTAAGCAAATGCCTGTTATGTATGATATGGCAACAGGTAATTTTACAAAACTTCATCCTTCGGTTCAGTTGTGCGGACAACCTGATATGTCTGATAACGGCGATTTGATTTTTACAGTAGGGAATGATTTGATTGTCAGGAGTATAAACGGTGCAGAAAAAACTTTTGACTTGGGTAATTATGCAAATTTTGTAAGAATTTCTCCTAACGGTAATTTTGTTGCATATAATACCGCACACGATGAATTGGCAATAATAAATTTGGAATCGGGAGAAAAACACATATTTACAGGAAAAGGATATGTTTATCCGGTTTGGTCGCCCGACAGCAAAAAAATTGCATTTAATTCAACATCGGGAAAACTTTTTGTGTATGATTTGACTACTGCTCAAACTTGGGATTTGGGCAAAGGGGGTAAGGTGCAATGGATTTCAAGCGAAAAACTTGTTTATCAGCAAAATGTTGACAGCAATCTAACTTTTTACGGTTCGGATTTATTCGTTGCAAAATATGACGGAACGGAAAAAATAAATTTGACTAACACACCCGGCGATTTTGAAATGTCACCTTTTGTTACCGGTGGTAAAATTTATTATTCTTCATACAATACCAGAAAAATTTATGTTGCGGATTTTGACGGGAATTCTATTGAGAATGTTCAAGTTTATTACGATTATTCAACCAAAAAAGAAGTTTATAGAACATACAATTTAGGCAAGGATAAATCAAAATCAATAGTTCATATTCCTAATGTGCCTTATGTGCATCAAAGGTATGATACTCCGAGTTGGCATAACGGATCGGGTTCCTGTGCGCCGACTACTTCCATAATGGCAATAGCATTTTACAATAGATTACCTGAGTGGCCTACTGTTGTTGATCACGGATACAGCTTTGATCCGCATACAAGTGTTTACGGCTCTTATATTGCTGATAAATACCGTTTTAATGAGATTTATTATGATATTTACGAAGAAGCTTACGGTACTGATGCGTGGGGTGGTTACGGTTATATGTGGGATGGTTCTTACTCTCCTAACAGCAGGATGAGGCAATATATTGAAAATCACAAAATGGTTTCGAACCAACTTTGGACTTCATCTTGTACTTTCGAAAATACAACGACAGAAATCGACAACGGTTATGTACACCCGATTTGTGCTTACATAACAAGTTCGGGACACTTGATTTTGGCACGCGGTTATGTTGTCGGGCAGCATACACTTATTTTTAATGACCCGGCAGGAAATAAAAACTCTGCACCCTATTTCAATTATTACGGAACGGATGCATATTATGATTGGCCCGGGTACAATAACGGATACGAAAATTTGGATGCGGACGGAAGCCACGGAGGAGTTGCTTGGACTGTAAAAGCGGAAACTTCCGAACCTAATTATAACGATACAATAATTGATAACGATTATTACGGCCACGGTTTCTATATGAATAATTCGCAGAACGGATCCCATATGAGGTATTTCAGGGATTACAACGGCGGATACAACGGACATACTTGGTATACTTTGACAATGTCCAGTGCTTCGGATGTATGTTGGGTAACTTGGACGCCAAACCTACCCGAGGATGGTGCATATGAAGTTTCTGTTTATATTCCTGACAATCACGCTAATGCAACAAATGCAATGTATCACGTTCACAGTGATAATGGAGAGGATATAATTCACATTGATCAGTCTGCATATTCTAATCAATGGGTATCGTTGGGTGTTTTCGATTTTACTCAAGGTCAAAACGGATATGTTTACTTGGGTGATTCAACGGGTAATAGTTCTAACGAGATTGCATTTGATGCAGTAAAATGGGAAAAGATGCCTACAGGGCTTGATTTTGTTGTTAATGATGTTACTTGTAACGGTGGTAATGACGGAAGTATTACAGTTAATCCGACGGAAGGGAGTGCTCCATACACTTATGCGTGGAGTACAAACCCGCCGCAAACTACACAAACAGCAACCAACCTGACTGCGGGCACTTATTTTGTTACGGTTACGGATAATGACGGAAACACCTATACCGGTTCTGCTACCGTTAACGAACCTGATCCCATTGAAAATACGATTGCTACACAAAATCCTTCTCAAAGCGGATCCGCAGACGGCAGTATTACTATATCCACAACAGGAGGAACACCGCCATATTCATACAGTTGGTCACCTTCCGTGTCAACGACAAACAGCGCTTCGGGATTGCAAGAAGGTACATATATTATTACTACTTCCGATGCAAACGGATGCACAAGAACGGATACGGTAGAACTAATACCTGGTAATTGTCCCGTACCGCAAAATTTAACTTTGGTTTCTGCCACATCAATGACAGGTATGGTAGAATGGGACGGCACTGCCCAAACATACCTGGTAGGTATTACCGAACAAGGTGCAAACAGTTGGACTTATTATATTGTTGACACAACAGCTTATACTTTCAGCGGACTGGCGGCAAATACGACTTATACTTGTTCGGTTGCGGCAATTTGCGGAACAGATACAACAGTTGCCATAACATTGGATTTTGCAACACAAGCTATTACTAATCTGACGCTTACTGAATGTACAGGAATTTTTACAGATGACGGTGGTGTAAACAATAATTATTCAAGCAACCTGCTTTATGAAGTTACAATACAACCGCAAAATGTAACAAACATAAGTATTACATTCGATTATGCCGAAATTGAGGCAAATTACGATACTTTGTTTATCTACGACGGACCTACCACTGCATCACCGCTTATTAAGTATATTACCGGTAATGTTGGTAGCTTTACTGTTGTCTCTTCCGGAAGTGCTTTGACATTCAAATTTAAGTCTGATGGTGCTACAGAACTTAGAGGTTGGGTAGCAAAATGGACTTCTTACGGAGGTGGTTGTAATTGTATTCCCGTGTCACAAAGTGATTCTACAGATGTTTGGAGAACAGGTGATTACAGTCAAACATTTACGGATGAGGCAAATACACCTTTAGGTTTCAAAGAAAGGTTTTATGATGTAATTTATTATGAAAATAACAGGTGGACAGGAAACGGTGAACTGGGCTTTTTCAATGAAAATTTTGATTTGGGGACAATAGATGGTTCAATTTGGACAGTTGTTGACGGTAGTTGGTCTATTGAAAGCAATCACTTGGTACAAACCGATGAATCGTTGTCTAACAACAATATTTTTGCTAAAGTTGAACAAGACAATCAACATTCGTATCTGTATCATTGGTATATGTCAATGACCGGTACGGGAACAAACAGACGTGCGGGAATTTACATTTTTGCCGATGATGATTCATCTTCCAACAGAGGGAATTCCTATATGGTTTGGTACAGGCTGGATAATGATTTGGTTCAAATCTATAAAGTACACAGTGACGGTTCTTACGATTTGGTTACAAATGACCCGTATGACTTTAATGACGGAACCTGGTATGATTATAAAGTTTATTTCAATCCGCAAACAGGTGAATTATCCTCTTACATAAACGGTGTGAAAGTTTCATCTTGGACGGATCCGTCACCATATCAAGCAGGACACTATATTTCTTTGAGGGTTGGAAATGCAAAAGTTTATTATGACGACATAAAAGTTTATAAATCGAGGGAAGATTCGGCGCCTGTAAGTATAGGACCTGATGTAACGGATGCCATAAGAGTGCAAAGTGAAAACGGACAGCCTGTGGCTAGAGTTAAGACAATGGTAATGAACAGTTTGGAACATTTCTCTGATTTAACGGGTAATGAATTGAAGATAGACTGGACACCACCCGCTGCAGTTACTTATGTATATGACGGAACAGGTGCAGATATTGATACAACATTGGATCCGCACTCATTATCGGCGAATTGGAGCAGTTCGTTTGACGAAAATTCGGGAATTGATTCATATTGGTATGCTATAGGCACAACTCCGGGTGGAACTGATGTTCAAGATTGGATGAGCAACGGAACGGATACAAGTGTAACCGCTTCGGGTTTTGTAACTTTGCAAAACAATGTGGTTTATTATTTTACGGTAAAAGCAAAGAACGGTGCAGGGTTGCTTTCCGATCCGGTAAGCAGTGACGGACAAATAGCATCGCTCGATCCTGTTATTGCTTTTGATGTTGACAATCAAGATGTTTGTGTAGGAGATACCGTACAGTTTTATAATAATACGATGTATGCGGAATCATACACTTGGATTTTTGAAGGCGGTTCGCCTGCTTCGAGTACCGATGAAAATCCGGCAGTGGTTTACACCCAACCCGGAACTTATGATGTAACACTTATTGCATATAATTCGGCGGGAGTGAATTTTGCACTTACCGAGCACGATTATATTACCGTACACCCCGCACCGGTTGCTGATTTTACTGCTACACCGCAAAATCTGACTATGCCAGATTCAATAGTTGTGTTTACCAATAATTCTCAAAATGCAACTACTTACTTGTGGAATTTCGGAGACGGTCAGACTTCTACCGATGTAAATCCGTATCATTATTATTCCGTGCCGGGTAGTTACAATGTTACTTTAATTGCTTACAGTGATTTCTGTGATCCTGATACGGCATCTGCAGTGATTTCGGTTGTAAGTGATGTTGATGAAGCGGGATATGATGCCGGAGTAAGCATTTCGCCTAATCCTGCACATAATTACTTGCATATACGATGGGGTGACAATAATTTAAAATCTGCCGTGGAAAAAATTACCATAACATCTGCAGACGGCAAAACCCTGAAAACATTTGACAATTTGTATAATGACAGAATCGATGTATCGGAATTTCCCGCAGGTGCATATTTCTTGAACATTTTTACTGGAGACGGAAAAAACTCGATACGGTTTATAAAGAAATAAGGGTGAATGTAAAAAGGCTGTCTTTAAAAAAGGGCAGCCTTTTCTTTTTTACACAGCCTAATTTTTTCATATTTAATCTATTGCCACCAAACAATAATCTGTATCTTTGTGCTATTGAAAAATAAAGTGTAAAAAACAGGTAGTTATGTTTGAAAATTTAACCGAGAAGCTTGAACAGTCGTTTAAAGTTCTGCGAGGGAAAAGTAAGATTACTGAAATAAACATTGCGGAAGCGTTGAAGGAAGTGAGAAGGGCATTGCTCGATGCCGATGTAAATTATAAGATAGCAAAGCAATTTACCGATACAGTAAAAGAAAAAGCCATAGGGCAGCAGGTTATTAAGTCGGTTCAACCCGGTCAAATGCTCGTTAAGCTTGTTCACGATGAGCTTATCGAATTGATGGGAGGCAAAAAGGAAGACATTAACCTGCAAGGAAACCCGAACATTATACTTATTGCCGGGCTTCAAGGTAGCGGTAAGACGACCTTCAGTGCAAAACTTGCCAAATTTCTGAAAGATAAAAAAGGCAAAAAGCCGTTGCTTGTTGCAGGTGATGTTTACAGGCCTGCAGCTATTGACCAGTTGAAAGTGCTGGGAGAACAAATCGGTGTGCCGGTATTTACCATTGAAGGCGAAAAGAATCCCGTTAAGATTGCCAAAGAAGCCATAAAGCACGCCAAAGAAATGGGTTATACCAATGTGATTGTGGATACGGCGGGGCGTTTGGC
>JALWKH010000279.1:9201-13702 GCA_026996635.1 Bacteroidales bacterium
ATAGATTTTGACGGGGTAGTACTTACCAAGTTGGACGGTGATGCCAGAGGTGGTGCGGCTCTTTCAATCAAATATACCGTAAACAAGCCTATCAAGTTTGTAAGCACGGGTGAAAAACTCGATGCTCTTGATATTTTCTACCCAGAAAGAATGGCAGACCGTATCTTGGGTATGGGTGATATCGTTTCACTTGTGGAAAAAGCCCAAGAACAAATTGACGAGGAAGAAGCCCGTAAACTTCAAAAGAAACTTGCCCGCAACGAATTTGACCTTGATGACTTTTACAAACAAATCCAGCAAATCAAGAAAATGGGTAACATCAAAGACCTGATGTCTATGATACCCGGAATGGGCAAGGCAATGAAAGATGTTGATATTGACGATGATGCTTTCAAGAGTGTGGAAGCCATTATTTTATCTATGACCCCCGAAGAACGCAAAAAGCCTGAAATAATAAACGCTTCCCGCAAAAAGCGTATTGCAATGGGTAGCGGCACTTCAGTAACGGAAGTGAATAAATTGCTCACACAGTTTAACGAAGCCCGAAAAATGATGAAAATGGTAGCAACAGGCGGCATTAAGGGTATGATGAAAAGGAACAAAAAGAAACGCAAAAAAAGATAAGCAATGATAATCCTTGACGGTAAAAAAACATCAAAGGAAATAAAAGAGGAACTGAAGCAAAAAACTGCCGGACTCGTAGCAGCAGGTAAAAAAGTTCCGCATCTTGCCGTAATTTTGGTTGGAGACAACGGAGCAAGCAAAACTTATGTTAATTCAAAAATCAAGGCTTGCGAATATGTAGGCTTCAAATCCACTTTGGTAAAATACGACGAAACCATAAGTGAACGGGAATTGCTTGATAAAATCCGCGAGATAAACGCCGACGAAGACATTGATGGGCTTATTGTTCAGTTGCCGTTGCCAAAACACATAGACGAACAAAAGGTTATTGAAACCATTGATTATAAAAAAGATGTGGATGGCTTTCATCCCGTAAATGTAGGCAGGTTGGTATTGGGATTGCCTGCATTTGTTCCTGCTACGCCGATGGGAATTATGGAATTGCTGAAAAGGTATGAAGTTCCTGTGAGAGGAAAGCACGCCGTAGTGCTTGGCAGGAGCCATATTGTGGGCAGGCCGATGAGCATTTTGTTGAGCCAAAAAGGCGAATTTGCCGATGCAACGGTAACTTTGTGCCATTCGCGAACTCCTGATATTGAGAAATTTACAAAAGAGGCGGATATTGTTGTGGTTGCTCTCGGTAAGCCGGAATACCTTACCGGTGAAATGGTAAAAGAAGGCGCAGTGGTGATTGATGTGGGAATAACGCGAGTGGAAACTGACGAAAACGAAAAAGGTTACAAGATTGTAGGCGATGTTCATTTTGATTCGGTAAGCAAAAAAGCGTCTTACATTACACCGGTTCCGGGTGGAGTAGGACCGATGACCATTGCATCGTTGCTTATGAATACTTATTTGTCCGCAACAGGTAAAATTTATTAGGATTATGATACAAAGAATACAAACATTATATTTGGCACTGGCAGCATTTGTATTGGGGCTTATGTTGCAAAACCCGATAGTGTCTTTTGTGATAGACGGTAAAATATACGATTTGACGAGTTATATGCTGGTAAATTCACAAGATAGCAAAGATGTGATTTTTTATAATTACCCGCTTGCGATTTTGATTATTGCAGCTTCTTTGCTTGCTTTTATTACCATTTTGCTGTTCAAAAACCGTAAGTTGCAAATGAAATTGACACTGTTTAATTGGATTCTAACACTAGGGATTTACGTGCTAATAGCTTATTATTATTTTCAAGCGCAAGCAATCAAAGAATTGGTATTTACATTCAGGTTGCCAGTGGTTTATCCTGCGGTAGCATTTATTTTGCTGGTGCTTGCATTCAGGGGAATAAAAAGAGACGAAGAAATTATACAATCTTTAAACAGAATAAGATAAAAACTTTTGCTTATGAAAGGAATGACTTTAATTGAAAAAATTATCGCCAACCACAGTGATAAAGATGTGGTAAAACCGGGCGATATAGTTGATGTTAAGATAGATGTGAGGGCTGCCCGTGATTTCGGTGGAGCCAATGTGATTAAAAACATTGAAGAAAACGGACTTCCGCTTGATGACCACAAAAAGACTTTTTTCACTTTTGATACAAATCCTACGGGTTCCGATCAAAAATATGCCGCAAACCAACATTTTATCAGGACTTGGGCAAGGAAAAAAGGTATTAAAGTTTATGATATAAATAATGGTATCGGTACGCATTTGATGATACAGGAAGGACTTGTTTATTCAGGTAAAACTGCAGTAACAACCGACTCACACGCAAACATTCTCGGTGCCGTAGGTGCTTTCGGGCAAGGAATGGGCGACAAGGATATTGCTGCAGCTTTTGCTTTCGGTAAGGTGTGGTTCAAGGTGCCTCCGAGTGTTAAGATTATTTTGAAAGGACAAAGACCCGAGGGTGTATTTGCAAAGGATATTGTGTTGAATTTGCTAAACATTTTCGGTGCAAACAAATTGTTGGGATACGCTATCGAAATCTACGGTGACGAAGTTGACAATTTCACATTGGACGAAAGGATAACAATTGCTTCTATGGCTACTGAAATGGGTGCCATTATCATATTCTTTACTCCGAATAATGAAATATTGTCTTATGCCGAAAAGGTAACAGGTAAGAAAATTGAACCTGTAGTGGCTGACCCCGATGCTCATTACGATCAAGTGTTCGAAATTGATATGAGCAAGTTTGTCCCAATGGTTTCGCTACCGGGACATCCGCACGACACAGTTAATGTTGTTGAAGCAAAGAAAGTTAAGATTGACTCGGCTTTTATCGGTAGCTGTACCAACGGTAGAATTGAAGATATGCGTATTGTTGCCAACATACTGAAAGGTAAAAAAGTAGCTCCGGGAGTAGTGCTCAAAATAGTGCCTTCTACCGACAAAGTTTGGCAACAATGCTTGGACGAAGGTCTGATAAAGATTTTCAAAGAAGCGGGTGCTTTGGTATCTAATGCAGGTTGTGCAGGTTGTGCAGCCGGACAGGTAGGTATGAACGGACCGGGCGAAATTACCATAAGTACTGGTAACCGTAACTTCCCGGGCAAGCAAGGTAAGGGTAAGGTTTATTTGGCATCTCCCGCAACAGTTGCCGCATCTGCTATTGCAGGCTATATTACTACATTTGATGATATACCCGAAGAACCTGCTGCATTTGATGTGGAAGAAAGGGGACAAAGGCTTGAAGAAGCCAGAAAAGCAGCCGAAAGAGATAAACACAAACACAATAAGCCTAAAGTTGTAGAAGGCAAAGTTTGGATGATTATGATGGATAACATCGATACCGATATGATTTTCCATAATAAATACCTGACAATCACCGATATAAATGAAATGGGTAAATATTGCCTTGACAACTTGGAAGGTTTTGAAGACTTTTCAAAGAAAGTGCAGCCCGGCGATATTGTGATTACAGGAAAGAACTTCGGTGCGGGAAGCTCAAGGCAACAAGCCGTGGATTGCTTTAAGGCGTTGGGCGTAAATGCAGTGATTGCCGAATCATTCGGTGCAATTTACGAAAGAAATGCCATAAATGCCGGATTGCCGATTCTTACTTACAACAAAAATTTTGTAGAAGAATTGGATTTGAAGCACGGAGACAAGATTCGTGTAAACTTTGAAACAGGCGAAGTTGAAAACCTCGAAAACGGCAAGAAAACAAAAATAAACCCGTTCTCTGATGTTCAAATGGAAATTTATCAAAACGGAGGACTGTTTTAATTAGTGGTAAGTTTCCGGTCGTAAATTATTAGTGATTTTACATAAGTAAAAGGGCTGTCCGCGTGGCAGCCCTTTCACTTGTTTTTTGAAAAAAATTTTAAAATATGTCTTCAAACCCAGTGTTTTCTAAACATTTATTTCTTCTTCTGATAAGCCAGTCTTTTCGATCTAGAATTTCTCCTTCCATTGCATAAAGAGAAAATTGATTTTCTCTAAAATAATATATTATTGCAGGACCATTTATACAATGAACATTACCTTTGCAGTGCCATATTTCTTTTTTTAAAGCATATTCTTTTATGACAAAAGATGGTTCCTCTCTTTTTGTAATATCTTTTTTATCACACTTTTCGTAACAGTTGTTATGAAGAATAATATGATTTTTTAGTGTTTCTCTGTGATTTTGACTTAAGTTACCCCAAAATATTACAAAAGCATTTTTCATTGTTTGAGCATCAGTATAGTTACTTTCTTTATAATTTACCCAAATAAACCTGTTGTCATATATTTCGAAATTATCGTTGTTAAAAATCGCCTCATCAATTGTTTTAATGAAATCATTTTCAGCCTCTTTTTTTATTAAAAAAGTAATTTCTTCATATCTGTCTTTGTTTTTCATTTTTCTGGATAAACACCAAAATGAGTAATTACTATTGTCTATATTGACAACATCTTTTAATTTTTCTAAAG
>JALWKH010000280.1 GCA_026996635.1 Bacteroidales bacterium
CAATGAATCCCAATGCTTTATACAGTCGTCACATTGGTTTGACGGAAGAAGAAATAAAAAAATTGGTAAAAGAACTCGGCTACAATTCTTTAGATGAATTGATAGACGACACTGTTCCCGCAAACATTAGGTTATCAAATAAGCTGAATCTGCCTGAACCTCTTACGGAAGATAAATATTTGGAATACATAAAAAGCCTTGCTTCGATGAACAAGGTTTACAAGTCATACATAGGAATGGGATATTACGACACCCATACTCCTTCGGTTATATTAAGAAATATTTTTGAGAATCCGTCTTGGTACACATCTTACACCCCATATCAAGCCGAAATATCACAAGGCAGGTTGGAAGCATTGCTTAATTTCCAAACAATGGTCGTTTCTCTCACCAAAATGGAATTGGCAAACTCATCACTTCTCGATGAAGGAACTGCCGCATCCGAAGCAATGTCAATGATGTTCAACCTCCGAAGTAGGAAAGCAGTTAAAGAAAATGTCCGCAAACTTTTTGTAGATAAAAACATTTTTCCGCAAACATTAGCGGTACTGAAGACACATGCTTACCCTATCGGTGTTGAGCTTGTTACCGGAGATTTCAAAGAATTTGAAGGAGACGAATCATTCTTCGGAGCAATAGTTCAATATCCCGCTGCAGACGGTAAGGTTGAAGATTACAGGGATTTTGTTGCAAGACTGAAAGAAAAAGACATAAAAGTTGCCGTTGCAGCAGACCTGATGGCTCTTGTATTGCTCACTCCTCCCGGAGAATGGGGAGCAGATATAGTTTTCGGTTCTACCCAAAGATTTGGTACTCCTATGGGATACGGTGGACCACATGCAGCGTATTTTGCTACACTTGACAAATACAAAAGAAATATTCCCGGCAGAATTATCGGTGTATCAGTTGATGCAAAAGGTAACTATGCACTCCGAATGGCACTTCAAACCAGGGAACAACACATCAAAAGGGAAAAAGCAACATCTAATATTTGTACTGCACAAGCATTACTTGCAATTATGGCGGGAATGTATGCGGTTTATCACGGTGCAGAAGGTCTGAAAGCAATTGCAAGCAACATTCACGAAAATACCCTACTGCTTAACACATTATTGACCAAACTCGGGTACGAACAAGAAAACAAACTCTTTTTCGACACACTCAAAATCAAAACCGACAAAGTTGAAGAAATCAGAAATTTGGCATTAAGGAACAAAATAAATTTCAACTACACAGAAGAAAACACAATAGGCATTAGCATAAACGAAACAACAACTACGGAAGATATTTACGAAATCGCATCGATTTTTGCGGAAGCGGCAGGCAATGAAATACCCGCAGATGTTGAAGTGAATAAAGTTCTTCCGCAACAAATGCTTAGAACAGATGAAATTTTAACCGAAAATGTCTTTAAGCGTTATCATACGGAAACGGAAATGATGCGCTACATAAAATCGCTTGAAAAGAAAGACATAAGCCTTACCCACTCAATGATACCTCTCGGATCTTGCACAATGAAACTTAATGCGGCTACTGAAATGTTGCCGTTGAGTTGGGCTGAATGGGCAAAAATCCACCCGTTTGTACCGGAAGACCAAGCAGAAGGCTATAAACATTTGATAGAAGAACTCGGCGATTTCTTAAAAAAAATTACCGGATTTGATGCAATCACATTCCAACCTAACTCGGGAGCTGCCGGAGAATACACGGGATTAAGGGTTATCCGCCAATATTTTGATGACAAAGGTGAACACCACAGAAATGTAATGCTTATTCCTTCATCCGCACATGGAACTAACCCCGCAAGTAGTGTAATGGCAGGAATGAAGGTTGTGGTAGTGGAATGCGACAAAAACGGCAACATTGATGTTGTCGACTTGAAAGCCAAAGCAGAACAATATAAAGACAACCTTGCAGGCTTTATGGTAACTTATCCGTCCACACACGGAGTGTATGAAGCCCGCATAAAAGAAATGGTTGACACTATACACAATTACGGCGGTCTTGTTTATCTTGACGGAGCGAATATGAATGCCCAAATGGGACTGACAAATCCCGCAACTATTGGTGCCGATGTTTGCCACCTCAACTTGCACAAAACATTTGCAAGTCCTCACGGCGGCGGAGGACCGGGTGTCGGTCCCGTTTTGGTAAAAGACTTTTTGGCTCCTTACCTGCCGTCACATCCGGTAGTAAATACCAATGAAAGCGACAAAGCTCTCACGGCAGTATCAAGTGCACCATACGGCAGTGCATACATCTTACCTATTGCACACGGATATATCAGGATGATGGGAGCAGAAGGCCTCACAATGTCAAGCAAGGTTTCCATACTCAGTGCCAATTATTTAGCCAAGAAACTAAATAATTACTTCCCGGTACTTTATAAAGGCGAAAACGGTAATGTTGCTCACGAACTCATACTGGACTGCAGACCTATCAAATACGAATCCGGCATAACTGAAACAGATATTGCCAAACGGCTTATGGATTACGGGTTCCATGCACCGACATTGAGTTTTCCGGTTCACGGTACTCTCATGGTTGAACCTACGGAAAGCGAATCTCTTTATGAGCTGAACAGATTTATAGATGCAATGGTAAGCATTTACAAAGAAATAGAAGAAGTAAAAAACGGCACGGCAGACAAAGAAGACAATGTACTAAAAAACTCACCGCACCCATATTATGAACTTATGGCAGACGAGTGGTCACACAAATACGGAAGAGAAAAAGCGGCATTCCCTGCACCTTGGGTTAAGGAAAATAAATTCCATATACCTGTAGCACGCGTCAACGATGCTTATGGCGACAGGAACTTGACATGTACATGTGATCCTATTGACGCATACAGAGAAAAAACATTGTCGTTCAGGGAATTAAAAATTTAATTTTTGTGAAATAAAAAATTTGATTACTTTTGTAAAAAATAGCGGTAGAAGGATGGCATTTGACATTGCAACATATTTTGATGTACTTAGCGAAAGCGGAGTTTTTCTTCTTTATTACAAAGGAGAAATTACAGAAAATACTTCTACCGAATTATTGGAGGAACTTGAAAAGCGAAGCAAAAAAATAGGATTAAAAAGGAATGTATTGAAAAAGATATTTCATATATTTATCGAATCTGTACAAAATCTTTATCATCACAGTTACAAAAAACCCGTAAACGGTTATCCTGCTAATTACGGAATTATCCAGATAAAGATTTTGCACGATGAAGTAATTTTTCGTTCAGCCAATATTGTAACCGAACAAACAAAAAGGTTTTTGAGGAAAAGAATTGAACAATTGAATGTGCTGACAAAAGAACAAATAACTAAATTATATAAAATTATACTTAGTGAAACATCGTTGAGTGAAAAAG
>JALWKH010000281.1:0-5015 GCA_026996635.1 Bacteroidales bacterium
TTTGCCCTGCCGTACATCACAAGCGGTGTTTTTACCGAATCAAAAGCAGTATTGTTATCAATAAACTCCGCCAGCTTAAAAGCATCATTGGCAATAGGTTTGGAAGTGCTTCCTTTCAGCACATCAGCCAAAGCCTTTGCCCAATCAACATCACCGGAATAAAATGCCAGATACGCTTTTCTGAGTTTAGCCTTGTCTCTAAGTTCAGGGTCGGCATTCTGCCTTTCCACACGGGAATAAATTATGGTGGCTGTCCACGGGTCACCAGCCATTACATATAAATCACCGAGCAACAATTTCAAATCTTCCGCCTTGGCGGGGTCAAAATAGCGTGAATAGTTTTTTATGACATCGTTCAGGAAGTTTGCGGCACTATCGGGCATATTCAAGTATTTACCAACCAGATATGCATAATTTTTTACGGCTTCGTAAGTTGAATTATTATAAGAATATACAGCAAAAGTTTCTTCGTAATCTTTTTTCAAATCATACAATTCTTGATTGGTGGCGTGGCGGTTTTCGGTAATTTTCTTGAATAATGTTTCCAAATAATAAGTTTTTGCAAAAATATACCTCAACGAAGAACGGTCATACTTGTTCATTATGTACTTAAAAGCCTTTATTGCAAGGTCGTATTTGCCGTTTTTCAAAAGGATTTTTCCAATATCAATAATTTTTTGCGGGTCATCAGTACGCTTGTCAAGTGCAATTGCATAATTCAACGCTTGGTCATACTCCCTGCGTGATAAAAACAACCAAACAAGCAACTTTGAATAAACGGTTTTTGAAGGCTTTTTCTGTATTCTGCGGATAAGTTCTTTTTTTAAAACAGGAGCTATTTCATCATCATTGCCGGACATAGCGTATTGAAACCTGCTTTTTACGGTCTGGTAATAATCGGGATTTTCATCCAATAAGTCAAGGTATGCTGAAACCATTTGCGGATATTTTCTTTCCAAAAAATACAAATACCCCAACTCCATATTGAACGAATAATTGTGCTTGAATTTCTTTTGCCCCAAGCGGTAAAGTTTTTCGGCATAGTCATATTCCCGGATGCCGATAAATTCGTTTGCAGCGGAAATTACGGAAGACTGCGACAACGGTATGGACTTAATTGCTTTTTCGAACACCGATGCGGCTTTTGCACTATCACCCGCCATCTTGTAAGCAAGCCCCAGCATTATTTTGTACGAATATGATTTTTTATGTGTGCGTGCTGCAGTTTTTGCTTCTTTTATGGCATCTTTCAGTTTACCCTGCTTTATCAGACAATCAAGATAGTATTTGAAGTAAGTCCGTGAAGATGTTTTCTCATACAATTTTTTATACAATTCCGAAGCCTTGTCAAACTCACCGTTTCGGTAATATTCATACGCCAACAGATAATCGGAAGTAACAGTAGTCTGCGGCAGTACTTGAAAAGACAAAAAGAGAACGATAATGAATGTCAATAATTTTTTCATACTAAATTTTGTAAGTCTTACTTTTCTTTTAATTCAAAAAACGCTTTTTTATTGCGTTCCACCGTTTGTTTCAATTCATTGGTTTTTTGAATAATTATAGAAGTAGCTTTTGATTCGTCTGACACAAACTTTTTCACCTTTTCGTGTTCGCCCTGTTTAATAAGCAAAGGTATGTCGTGTTTAAGATTTTTAAGTTGTTGCTTGGTATAATCTACATTAGCGGCAATTTCGCCCAGTTTGTTATTCAGTTTTTTAACAAAAAACTTTTTTGTATCCATAAAAGCGCCAAACTTGGAAGAAAGCGAATCTGTATCGGCAGGATTTACTCCTTCTTTAATTTGTTTCATAATTTGTGCAATAACGGTATCCGACTGAAGGGACTTTAAGATTGCATCTGCCGAATCTACCAATGCCATAAGAGAATCCACTTTTTTTATTTCGGCATTTGCCTGTTCATTGCCCGGATTGCAAGAAACAAAAACCGCAGACACAATCACAACAAGCACTAAAATTACTTTTTTCATAATATTCACAATTTTTCAATTAACAAATTATCACATTCGCACATTAGCCAATTACGATTTTATCAAATATTCCCTAAGTTCAATCGGCTTACTCACTTCAATCAACTTTTTATTTATGGCAATGGAAATTTCACCCGTCTCTTCCGACACCACAATCACAGGAACATTAGTTTCGATATTCATTGAAAGTGCCGAACGATGACGCATTCCAAACCTTTCTTCAAGTTCAATTTCATTGAGTATGGGCAAAACAACTTTTGCAGCAAGAATTTTGTTTTTGTGAATTATTACCGCACCGTCGTGCAAAGGGTTGTTTTTGAAGAAGATAGAAACCAAAGTCTCGTGGTGCACCACAGCATCCATTATTACACCCGTTTCCGCATAAGTCATAAGCGGCAAATGCTTTGAATAAACGATAAGTGCCCCTGTTTTTTTCTTTGAAAGTAACCTCACTGCCTTCAAAATCTCAACAACAACTTCGTCTTCTTCCTCATCACGGTTATTCGTATGTTTGTTTCTCAGCAATTCTTCAAAATGCAACAACGACAGTTGCGAAAAATATTTGCTGCCGAGCATTAGAAAAAAACGCCTCAGTTCCGGCTGGAAAACAACCAATAAAGCCACAACTCCCACACCCATAAATTGCCCGAGAATAAGGCTCAACATCTGCATATTCAATGCTTTAACCAACAACCACACAAGATACAAAACAAAAAATCCCGCAAAAATATGAACCGCAACGCTGTCCTTTACAAGTTTATAAAATTGATATAACAAGAATGCTACGAGAAAAATATCAAGAATATCAAAAAAATGTATGGTAATGAAGAAGTTAAGAATCATTATAACGGTTTATATTTTGTTGCAAGTTAATAATTTTTTACGGTCGGGATTAAAAAAAATTAACAAGCAATCTTTCTATTGTTTTATCTTTGCAAAACCAAAAGCAAAGATTATGAAAATAAAAGAGAAACATTTGATGTACTTGTACATTATTGTAGCACTTCTGGTTATTTTTACAGGCACACTCTTTAAAATAAATCACTTGCCTTATGCTAACATCCTTTTAATTTCCGGATTGGCATTGGAAGCGCTTGCTATTATATTGCTTATGATTAAACAAAAAAAGATTAGGCAATAATTGCAAAAAAGGGAGCGAAATGCCCCCCTGTCTTTATCTTTTAATCCAGATTTTTGTCAAAATATGAATTTTTCTCTACTTCACCGTCTTCGTTTATTATATGTTTTATGATATAATCCGCATCGTCAACAGGATTATTTCCGTTACTCAATTCTTTTTTATGTTCTTCCGTTTCTTTTTTTATTTGTTCTTTGGTTTTGCCTATGTCTGTACCCGTAGAAAAACTTCCGTCTTCACTTACAAAAGGCTTATCCACCACCTTTACTCCATCAACCTCTACAGGCTCACCGTCTGTAACAATATCCATAATACCTTGAATAACCTCGGGTCTTCTGTCTTTAAAATCAAGTTCTTTTTCGTCAAATCCTGTTATAATAATGGTTATCCTTATTTTATTGCCTAACTCATTATTTATGGAAAGTCCGTGAATAATATCCGTATCTTTGGTAAGTGCCTGGATAACAGAAAGTATTCTCTCAAGCTCAAAAGTTTTTACCATATTTTCTTCGGAAGCGGAAATGTTTATCAAAACATTTTTTGCACCTTTTATATCGTTATTGTTGAGCAACGGAGATTTTAACGCTTCTCGCAAAGCATACGCTTCTCGCAGCTCTCCTTCGGCTTCACCGATTGACATAAGTGCCACACCACTGTTTTTCAGCACTGAACGCACATCGGCAAAATCAACATTTACGTGTCCTTTTACCGTTATTATTTCGGCAATGCCTTTTACGGCAATGGCAAGTATATCATCTGCTTTTTCCCAGGCTTTTGTAACCTCAAGGTCTCGATAAATTTTATTTATTTTGTTATTGTCAATAACAATTATGCTGTCAACATATTTTTTTAACTGATCGAGTCCCCGCTTTGCATTCTCAACCCTTTTTTTACCTTCTATAGGAGCTGGAATTGTTACGACCGCAACAGTCAAAACATCTTTCTCTTTGGCAATTTTTGCCACAATAGGAGCAGCACCTGTTCCTGTTCCGCCACCCATACCGGCAGTTATGAAAACCATATGCGTATTTTCGTCAAAAATACGCCTTAAATCATCTATGCTTTCTTTTGCCGCTTCTTCTCCTTGATCGGGATTATTACCGGCTCCAAGGCCTGAAGTCAATGTTTTTCCTATTTGTATTTTGTTTTCGTCGGGAATAGGGCTTTTTTCAAAGTCTTGAGAATCAGTATTAACCAGGAAGTAGTCCACACCGTGAATACCTTTTTTAAACATATTATTCACGGCATTTCCGCCTGCTCCGCCTACTCCTATCACTTTTATGATGTTAGGCTTTTTCGCAGGCTTATTTTCATCAGGAAGTATTTCTATGTCAATCATATATTATAAATTTATTATTCAAGATCTTCCACTCCGTTTTCAATTTTTTCCCAAATTCTTTCCCACCAAGTTTTTTTGTTTTCTTTTTGTTTACCCTTTTTAACTTTCGGGTTCTTGTCAACATTCTTGTTTTCCGTTTCTTCTTCTTTCGGCTTTTCTTCCGTCGTGCTGTGTTTCACCAAAATATCCGCATAAAGTTTTTCTTCAAAAGCGATAAGCAATAATCCTACAACTGTTGCATATTTAGGAGATAATAATTCTTTTCCCAAAGTCAATTCACTGCCGTTCACTTCATAAACATCTTTAAGATTACCTATCCTGGTTTCTATGGTAGTCTTGTAAGCCACCAAATCCTTAAGATGCATGAGCTGCGCACCTCCACCTGTTACCACTACCCTGGATAAATCTTTTCTTGTAAAATTATGATTGTTTATTTCTCCGAAAATAGGTGCCAATATTTTATCGGAAACAATAGCCCTGATATTTCTTGCCAGTTCTTCCTTATCTATTTTTTTGTTATTTACATCCACAAAAGAATTTTTCTCAAC
>JALWKH010000281.1:5025-12357 GCA_026996635.1 Bacteroidales bacterium
ACCTTAATGGATTCGGCAGATTGTGTTGTTATGTTAAAAATTCCTTTTAGATCTTCAGTAATTCTGTTGCTGCCTATTGGATTCACATTTGTCAGTAGCAATTTATTGTTTTTCACTACGGCAAAATCCGATGTACCACCACCTATATCAATCATTACCACGCCTAATTCTTTCTCATCGTCGGTAAGTGTACTGCGGAAAGATGCTATAGGTTCCAACACAAATTTCTTTACTTTTTTGCCGTTATTACTCAGTGCGGTTTCCAAATGCTTTTTAATTGTTTTCTTAATGGTTATTATGTGGAAATTTCCATATAATCTTTTTCCGTAAGATCCGACGGGATTTTCTATTTCCTTTTCTTTTCCTTCAATGGTAACAAGAGTAAAATCTTTCGGTATAATGTCGATAATCTCTTCGTTTCCTTCATCATTTGCAGCAAGTTGTACTTGATCCATCAGTTTTTTCATATCTTCTTCACCAATAAGTGCATCCGGATTGAGAGTAACTGATTCCGAAATTATTTTTGTGTTTACATTATACCCTGCAATACCAACTATTACATCTTTCACTTCAAACCCAAGGTCACTTTCCACTTCATTAAACACTTTGCTCAAAACTTTCGTAACCTGGTCTATATTTATCACTTCACCCATCTGTACACCTCTGGACACCTGCTCACCATACTTGAGTATTTCATATTTGTCTCCTTTCTTTTGAGCAATAATGTAAACAACCTTGGTAGTTCCAATGTCCAATACGGCGAAAATATTGTTTTTATTTTCCATATCAAATATTTTTAATTATTTATTTTCTCGCAAACAATTTGTTTTTTAAATCTTAAATCAATTTTGCTGTAATAGTTCCATCCGACTTTTGGCAAAACATCTTTGTAAAAAATCTTTAAATATCTAAATTTACGTTTATAGTCTTTTATATCTCCAAAGTTAATAAAAAAACTACCTACTTTGGGTATAAAATGGTATTCATTTTCACTTGCTACATAAATTTGTTCGATATTATTTTTCCAAAATTCATTTTCGTATATATATTTAGAGATTTCGTAAATTTCTTGCAAAAGTGTATCCCTGTTAAACATCATTTTCGAGTGCTTAACATTAAACTTCTTTTCAAACAAAGCATATGGCGCATCAATCTTGCCCGAAGCCACCAATACCCTGCTGGCATTCCTGCCGGTGAAAGGCATCAAATAGCCTTCCTCATCAATGTAATAAGTATCTTTGTCATAAGTAATTATCCTCACAATAGGATTTCTTTGCACAACCTTTATAAACATAGTTCCGCCGAATGTAACATATACCTCGGCATTTTTCACTACACTCAAATTCCTGATAATGTTCTCGATACGCAAAGTGTTTACACTGTCGTAAACTTTACCCTGAACAACAACCCCGCTGTCCAATAAAGTTTTAAGCACCTCGTCATTGTTTATAAATTGATGCATAGTACTGTCTTCAATAACCACCTCAATCTTTTTCACCCTGATGTTTTGCTTTACACCGTTTACAACTATCTTACCTGCAATAAAAAATAACACAATTGCAACAATGAAAATCAGCGACTTATATTTTTCAAAAATTTTCTTCATCCGATTTACGAATATTTTTGTTTCAACATTTCAGCCAAAGGCTTTACCAACCTGTCAATGTCTCCTGCTCCAAGTGTAAGCAAAACATCAAAATCCGCTTTTTCGACAAAATCAACCAATTCCGCTTTCTCCACCAAATGCTTCTTCTCCAACTCAACCATATCCAATAGCCAAGCAGAAGTAATACCTTCTATTGGCTTTTCCCTTGCGGGATAAATCGGCAACAACACCAGATCGTCCGCCATTGCCAAAACTTCAGCAAAGCCTCTTGCCAAATCCCGTGTACGTGAATACAAATGCGGTTGGAAAACAACCAAAACTTTGGCACCTTGCCATATCTGCCTCACACTATCCAACACCGCCTTGATTTCTTCGGGATGATGAGCGTAATCGTCTATATAAACTTTGCCTTTCCCGCTAAAAATCACTTCAAACCTTCTCCAATTCCCCTTAAAAGTGTTCAAAGCATTGGCAATTTTGCTTGTCTCAATACCGGACAAATATGCCACACTTGCGGCAGCCACTGCATTTTCAACATTATGCCTTCCTCTCACATTCAAACTTATTTGCGTAAGTTTCTCACCGTCACGCCATAACTCAAATCTGCCGTTTTTGTATTCTACATTTTCCGCATAAAAATCACCCATACCCACTCCATATGTAACTTTCCTGTCTATGCCGGCAAAAAAATCTTTAACCTTGGCATTTACCAAAGCTACTCCGTCTTCCGACAATGATGATGCAAACTTTACAAAAGTGCTTTTCAATTCGTCATAAGTACTGTAAATATCAAGATGATCGGCATCTACGGCGGTAACCACATTTATAAAGTTTTCTTTGAGTTGCAAAAACGACCTGTCGTACTCGTCAGCTTCCACAATCATATATTCGGCATCATCTTCATACAGGAAATTAGTGTCATAATTAGCCATAATCCCGCCGGAAAACACTACGGCTTTTTTACCTGCACTCTTAAAAACATGAGCTACCATAGAAGTAACGGTTGTTTTACCGTGTGTTCCGCCTATGGCAATGGTTTTGTATTTTTGCGACAGCACACCCAATACTTCGGATCGTTTTTTCAAAAAATACCCATCTCTGCGTGCCATAGAAAGTTCCTTGTGTTCGTCAGGAATGGCCGGTGTGTAAACAACCAGCAACCTGTCCTTGTCAAACCGTGTCAAGTGCGTCTCATCTTCATCAAAATAAACTTCTATGCCTTTGCTTTGCAACATATCCGTAACCCTCGACGGCACCCTGTCATAACCTCTCACATCCAATCCCATACGCTTAAAGTAAAGCGCCAGAGCACTCATTCCGATACCGCCGATACCGATAAAATAAACAAAGTCAATATTTTTATTTTCAAACCTCATCTTTTATCTATCAATTTAAACACCTCATCAACAATACTTTGAGTAGCATTTGGTTTTGCAAACTTCTTAATGTTGTTGCCAAGCATACGGCGTTTTTCTTCGTCAGCGGTCAGATTCAAAATTTCAGGCACAAGTTTTTCTTTTGACTCGTCATTCTTAACAAGTACTGCCGCATCTTTTGACACCAAAGCCATTGCATTTTTATACTGGTGGTTTTCGGCAACATACGGCGACGGCACCAAAATAACAGGCTTGCCAATCACCGCCAATTCCGAAATTGACATAGCACCCGCACGAGATACAATAATATCGGCAGCAGCCTACGCATAATCCATTTTGTAAATAAAATCTTTTACAACTACGCCTTGCTTTTGTAAATCAGCAACATTGTCCACTTTGCCAAAATAAGACTTTCCCGTTTGCCAAATCAACTGCACACCATTTTCCGTTAACTTTTCATATCCGGCATGAACGGCTTCGTTTATAGCCAATGCTCCCAAACTGCCGCCTACAACCAGTACAACAGGTTTATCCGCTTGCAACCCGAAATATTTCAGAGCCTCTTCCCTCTTGCCTTCTATTTCCGTAATTTCTCTTCGTATGGGATTGCCTGTCAAAACAACTTTTTCCTGCGGAAAAAACTTTATTGCTTCCTCATATGCCACACAAATCACATCTGCTTTTTTGCCAAGAATTTTATTTGTAACACCCGGCAACGAATTTTGCTCTTGAATAAGAACAGGTATACCGTATTTTGTTGCGGCATATACAACAGGTCCGCTGGCAAATCCTCCAGTGCCAATGGTTATATCTGGCTTAAAATCCCTTACAATCTTTTTAGCCTTTGACAAACTTTTCACCAATTTAGGGAAAAATGACAAATTTTTGAGCGAAAGACTTCTTTGAAAACCCTGAACAGGAAGTCCTATTATTTCATACCCCGCTTTCGGAACTTTTTCCATTTCCATACGCCCCTCGGCACCCACGAATAATATTTCAGCCGAAGGTTCTCTTCTCTTTATTTCGTTTGCAATGGATACGGCAGGGAAAATATGCCCTCCTGTTCCACCACCGCTAATCAATATTTTCAGATTCTTGTTCTTCATTTTCGTTGTTTTCCGTGTTTTTATTTTTAGTTTTTTTCTTTTTGTCAATGGTTGTTGAAATCAACACGCCATACGATATACTCGACATTATATACGATGTCCCGCCCATACTGATAAGCGGCAAAGGTTGTCCCGTTACGGGAAAAATCCCCACAGACACTCCCATATTTATAAACGCCTGTGTAACAAAAACAAGTGTAATACCAAGCTGTAATAATATTTTATAAGTTATTTTCTTTTCAATTATAAAATTACGGACAGCCCTAAAGAGTAATGCGAAATACAAAAAAATCACAATTACACCACCCCAAATACCAAATTCTTCCAATATTATGGCATAAATAAAATCCGAATAAGGATGCGGCAACACACTTTTTTGTGCACTGTTTCCGGGACCTTTACCTAATATTCCGCCTGTTGCTATTGCTATTTTAGCCTGATCGGCTTGATATGTGTTATCCCCTGTTTTTGAATTGTCATCCGAAAAGAAAGATTCAATCCTGCTTTTCCAAGTGGCTACACGGGTGTGCTTCATAAACTTAGGAGCAAGCATTATAAAACCGCCTCCCAAAATTGCGAACACCAACAAGGTAATTATCAAATGTTTAAACTTTGCCCCGCCAATCCACATCATTAAGTATGCAATCATAAAAATCATCAATGCAGTAGAAAGGTTAGCAGGTAAAATCAATACCACAACCAAAAGCGTGGCGGAAATTATCCACCCTGCCAACGATGAAAACTCCTTTATCCTGCCGTTTGAATTCAAATCATAAATTTTTGCGGCAAGATAATTGACCAAAGCAAATTTTGCCACATCGGAAGTTTGAAGAGTAAAACCTGTTCCGGGAATTACTATCCACCTAGATGCTTGGTTCAGCGAAACACCGTAAACAAGCGTTATCACCAGAAGTGCTATGGAAAAAAGCAAAAACGGATAGGCAATAAGGTAGTGTAAAGTATAATTCAGCCTGTGAACAAAATACATTAACAAAAAACCGAATCCTATCATTGCAAAATGCTTAAAAGCAAACATATACACACTGCCTTTTATCAAGCCCAACGACTCGGTGGCACTATATACCGACAAAATCGATATAGCCACAAAAAAGGCATATATATACCACAAAATCTTATCTCCCCGGAATTCCAGTTTCATAAATTATAACTCTCTTACATATTTTTTAAATTGCCTTCCCCTGTCTTCGTAATTATCAAACAAATCAAAGCTGGCACAAGCCGGCGACAACAATACCGTATCCCCCCTTTCTGCAAGTTTGTATGCTTTTTTTACGGCTTCTTCCATAGAGCGGGCTTCTTCTATCACGGGAATTATCCCTTTAAAACTTTCCACAAGTTTTCTATTGTCGAGACCCAAACAAACCAAAGCCTTAACCTTTTCCTTTACCAACGGATACAATTCACTGTAATCATTACCTTTGTCAATACCTCCGGCTATCCAAACAATAGGAGCTTCTACGGTTTCCAAAGCATACCAAGTGGAATTGATATTCGTTGCCTTGGAATCGTTTATAAACTTGACACCGCCTATTGTCAAATAATTTTCGAGCCTGTGTTCCACCGAATCAAAGGTCATTAGGCTTCTTCTGATAGTCTCTTTTTTGATTTTCATAATGTTTGCCGCAACGGCAGCAACCATTGAATTAGCCACATTGTGCTTTCCTTTCAGAGACAATTCTTCTATTTTCATTTCAAATCGGTTTTTATTTATGTTAATTATGATTTTTTCGTCCTCAATCCAAGCACCTTCGTTTAAGCGCTTATTTAATGAAAATGGTATTTCTTTCCCTTTGGAATAAAGTTTATTCATCTTGTTCATTACCTCGTCGTCGGCATTGAACACAAAAAAGTTGTTTTCGTCAAAATTTTGCACCAACCTGTATTTAGATGCGGCATAATTTTCCATTTTGTAATCATACCTGTCCAAGTGGTCGGGTGTAATATTCAAAATTGCTCCAACATCCGGTTTAAATTCGTAACAACCGTCCAATTGAAAACTGCTTATCTCCAACACATAATAATCGTAACCGCCTTCTGCAACAAGTCTTGCAAAACTGTAACCTACATTGCCGCCGAGGCCAACCTTTACGCCTGAATTTTTGAAGATGTGGTATGTGAGCAAAGTGGTAGTAGTTTTTCCGTTACTGCCGGTTATGGCAACAATCTTTGCACCTTTGTTCAAATGCCTGTATGCAAATTCTATTTCGCTTATTACTTCTATACCTTTGTCACGCACCTTTTGCACAAGCGGCACAGTATCGGGAATACCCGGACTTTTTACAATCAAACCTGCATTCAAAACCGTTTCTTCCGTATGCCCGCCCTCTTCGTATGGTATGCCCTCCGAATCAAGTTCCGATTTATATTTATCCTTAATGCTTCCCTTGTCCGAAACAAAAACAGACAAGCCTTTTGCTTTTGCAAGAATAGCTGCTCCTGTTCCGCTTTCGCCCGAACCTAATATCACAATATCGTATTTCTTACCGGTCATCTATCTGATTTTTAGTGTTATAATTGCCAATACGGCAAAGAATATTGCTACAATCCAAAACCTCACCACAATTTTATTTTCGTGTATTCCTTTTTTCTGATAATGATGATGCAATGGAGACATAAGAAAAATACGCCTGCCTTCGCCGTATTTACGCTTGGTGTATTTGAAATAAGAAACTTGCAGCATAACCGACAGGCTTTCAAGCAAAAAAGTACCAGCAAGCAAAGGCAACAGCAATTCTTTGCGGACAATAATGGCAAAAACAGCAATTATACCGCCAATAGTCAAACTGCCTGTATCTCCCATAAAAATTTGTGCGGGGTAAGAATTATACCACAAAAATCCCACTGTAGCACCGATAAATGTACTTGCAAAAATCACCAACTCGCCAACGTGCGGGATATACATTATGTTCAAATAATCGGAAAAGATAATATTGCCAGACACATAAGCAAATACACCGAGTGTAGCACCGATTATACTCGATGTCCCAGCAGCAAGCCCGTCGAGACCGTCGGTAAGGTTGGCACCATTGGAAACTCCTGCAATAATAAAAATCGTAACAATAATAAACACAAGCCAAACCCATTGTTGTTGCACCGGTTCAGGCAAAAATCCAATCAAAGACTTGTAGTCAAATTCATTGTTTTTGATAAACGGCAATGTTGTCTTTGTTGATTTTACCGTAACATAGCCCGGCTTTTCGTAATTATCGTTAAAGGTGTTTAA
>JALWKH010000281.1:12367-13621 GCA_026996635.1 Bacteroidales bacterium
AAAAGGCAACCCCAACCAAAATTCCCAAACCTACTTGTCCCAATATTTTAAACTTACCTGCAAGACCTTTTTTATTCTTTTTAAAAACTTTTATATAATCATCTATAAATCCGATAGTTCCGAGCCAAAGAGTGGTAACCAACATCAAAATCACATATATGTTGGTAATATCTGCAAAAAGCAATACGGGAATAACAATCGACAAAATAATAATTATACCACCCATAGTAGGTGTGCCTTGCTTTTGTTGTTCACCTTGAAGTCCGAGATTACGGACAGTTTCACCTATTTGTTTTTTTCTCAAGTAGGAAATAATCCTCTTGCCTACCCACATAGAAATTATGAGAGAAGTAATTAGAGCCATTCCCGAACGGAAAGATATATACCGGAAAACACCTGCTCCCGGCACATCTAATTTATCCAAATACATAAACAAATAATACAGCATAACCTATTTATTTTAAGAGTGTTATATTTTTCAAAACTTCTTCCCTGTCGCTAAAATGATGACGCACACCGTTTACTTCTTGGTATTCTTCGTGTCCTTTGCCTGCAATCAGAATTATATCACCGGGCTTTGACATCAAAACCGATGTGCGTATCGCCACTGCCCTGTCCGGTATCATAAGTGTTTTTGCTTCGTCTTTTTCAGACTTAATGCCGTCTTTTATGTCTTTCATTATTGCCTCGGGATCTTCACTTCGAGGGTTGTCGGAAGTAATAATTACTACATCGGACAATGCCGCAACAACTTTTCCCATTTCCGGGCGTTTGGTCTTATCCCTGTCGCCGCCTGCTCCGAAAACGGTAATAATAGTCCTGCCTGTTGTTTTCAGTTCGTTAAGCGTTTCCAAAATATTTTTCAGTGCATCGGGCGTATGTGCATAATCAATAATAAATGTCTTGCCGTCAATAGACCTTATGGCTTCCATCCTGCCGCGAACAGGATCCAATTTGCTGATTTCCACCAACACTTTTTCTTCGTCCAGGCCCGAAAGCTCGGCAGCACCGTATATTGCAAGAATGTTGTAAATGTTAAACTCACCGAAAAGTTTTATATAAACTTCCTTTCCGTTTATATCCAGCAGAGTACCGTGAAAATCCATTTCAATTATTCGGGCGGTAAAATCTGCAGTCTTTTTCAATGAATAATAATATCTTTTTGCAACCGAGTTTTGAAGCAAATATGTTCCGTTTTTATCGTCGAGGTTTGACAATGCAACAGCATCTTTAGGCAGCTTGTCAAAAAACATT
>JALWKH010000282.1:0-7238 GCA_026996635.1 Bacteroidales bacterium
AATCATTAAAATCTACCAGTAAAATATTCATTACTGCAGAGATTTGTTATTGTAGCAATACTCCAGCAAAACGCCGTTTCTTAATTCCGTGCGTTCAGGTGCTGCAGGCAATTCGGGTGCTTTTATACCGTCTTCGAACTTAATTTTTGTGCCGGTAAAAACTCTTGCTTCGTCCCACAGATTTGCTTCAATAAACTTTTCAAGTGTAAACTTACCGCCTTCCACTATTACGGAATAAATATTGTGTTCGGCATAAAGCTTTTGCATAATTTCGTGCAATGATAACCCTTCTGCATCAACAATCTTTGCACCTTGCAATTTATTATCAGTCTGTTTGGTAGTTACAAGAAGCGTTTCGCTTTTGCCGTCGAAAACCGTATAATTGCCGTTTAACCCCTTTGATCCGGTTGTAATAATTATCCTTACAGGTTGCTTGCATGCATACCATTCCCTTACAGTTAAAGAAGGATTGTCGCGCACAACGGTATTTTTACCAATTAGAATTGCACTCTCTTCCGCCCGCCATTTATGTACAAGCATGCGGGAATAGTCGTCGGTTATCCAATTTACTTTGGCAGTGCTTTTTTCGGAATAATCAATATAGCCATCGGCTGTTTTTGCCCACTTTAGAATTATGTAAGGTCTTTTTTCAAGCTGGTTTACAAAAAAACGCTTGTTCAAGCCATAAGATTCTTTTTCCAAAACACCTTCTACCACTTCTATTCCGCTGTTACGCAGGATTTCAATTCCTTTGCCGTTTACTTTTGCCGAAAAATCCCGTACACCTATTACCACACGTGGTATGCCGAGTTCAGCGATTTTTACTGCACAGGGCGGAGTCTTGCCATAATGGGAGCAAGGTTCGAGATTTACATACAGGGTAGATTTTTTCAGCAGTGATTTGTCCTTGACGGAATTTATTGCGTTTATCTCCGCGTGAGGCTGTCCGGCTTTTATATGATAGCCTTCGCCTATTATTTTGCCATTGTATACAATAACAGACCCCACCATTGGATTTGGCGGGGTCGTTGGTTTTCCTTTTTCTGCCAATTCAAGGCAGCGTTTCATGTATATTTCGTCAGGTATCATTGATTTGTCTTGGTAAATTTGGTTTTATTCATGCTACCGTCTGTGTAATTTATTTTCACGAAATATGTCCCTGCCGGTAATTTGCTTATGTTAATTTTTGCCGAATAACCGGAGACTTTTTCCGATAACAATTTTACACCTTGCAAATCATAAATATCAACTGATTTTATATCCTTGCTTGATTGAATATTAACTATAGAGTTAACGGGATTCGGGTAAATTTTAAGACCGGAAGCATGTAATAAATAATTGTCAGTGAAACTGATAACGGATTGAGCGGTGTCGGAACCGCAATCATTTTCCGCAATTAAAGTAACGGTATAATCATTAGCGTTTTGGTATGTGTGATAGGGTTCAAATTCGGTAGAAGTGCTGCCGTCGCCGAAGTCCCAAAAATATGATGTCGCTCCTACGGAATTGTTTATAAAATGATAAGTTCCGCCTGAGTAAGTATATGTAAAATCTGCTGTAGGCAATTGATTTGTGAAAATAATGTGTACGGGTTCTTTTGCACTTTTGCAATCTTTTGTTTTCATTACCCAATTGTAGAAAAAGTAGTAATAACCGTAATCTGCCGTACTTGTAGTTATTGTTGCAATATTACCAATGTCGTAAGGATAATTTGTTCCCGTATTATTCCTGTAAAGGTCAGGTGAATATGTAATACATTTTATCAATAAACTGTCTTGAACAGGTAATTCCGCATTCAGAGTAACGGTTTGTATTCCTTGAGTCAAATAGACATTTGTATCCAAAAGAGTATTCCCGTTATTGTCATATATTGCAATTTCCCTGTCGCCGTCACTATTGGCATTTATATCTACTGAAACCAAAATGGCAGGTTGGTAAACATCGAAATATAGCCCGTGTGTATTATAACTTGTATAAAAACTTCCGCCTGTGTTTATTCTGTTTTCTCCACCTGTGGCTTGTATTCCTTCTACGACATTTTGCACATAAAAAATTGTGTCCGAATCAATATTATCAACGGTTATTGAGCTGCCTTGGTCGAAATATGTATTTGAAAGCGAATCGGTAAACCAATAAATGGTACCACTGCCTGTTGCGTTCAGGGTTACACTACCCGGAGCACAAGCGTAAACATCTGTGGTATTTACATTCGGTCTTGTTATATTTAGGGTAAAACTGATTTGGTCGCTGTCGTTGCAATTATTTGAGACTGTAAGAGAGACATTGTAAGTACCGCCTTCGGTATATATGTGAATGGGATTATTTTCTGTAGAAGTGCTGCCATCGCCAAAGTCCCACAAAACATTATCACCACCTTGAGTGAGATTGAAAAATGTTACTTCGCCGTTGCAAATGTTTGATGTATCCACTTCATATTGTGCCACAATAGGAAGTGGATTTAGGGTGGCATTCAGTTCTATGCTTTGATTATTGCTTATTGTTTGGTTTGTGTACAACACGGTGTCAAAGCCCGGAGCAGTAATCAAAACATCATAGGTTCCTGCATACACCGGTCTGCGATAGTCGCCTACATCGGCAGAGCTGTAAACTTCCGAACCGTCACGGTCGTGCCCTACCAGCTCTATTTTTGCTACCATCGGTTCACCTGTGCATCCGTTAGTTACTATACCGTGGAAGCCGTAAAGAGCCTGTTCCATGTATAGCATTAATGCTTCTTCGTTATATGTCCAATAATCATTCAAATATTCGGTCCCGAGTAATTTTGTGTTAGACAGCTCGACTGTCATTTCCCTGCAATGCCTGTAATAATTCATGTAATCTTGGCGTGTTCCCACTGCTATATACCAGTCACCACCTTCGATTGTTCCATCAGATGTTACTCCGGTAAAATATCCTGACGGACTGTTGTTTATTGCACTTTGGGCATATATGCCAGCAACATATTGCCACCAATTGTCATCGGCATGGGAATTATCAGAAGAAGTCCAATAATCCCAAGGATAATTTGCCACTTCAGCACCACCATGAAAATTGGCACTCATTGTAAAATTGTGTGCTTCTGCAAAGTTCATCATAAGTACGGTTTCCTGGCTCCAAGCACCGCTGGGGTGTAAATTCCCGGAAGGATCGGGAAAGTCTCTGTTCGGGTCTTCACCGTCTGCCAGATATCTTGTTGCATTGGAAACATCGTCATCAGTTCCATTGTAGGTGCCATCAGGATTTGCAAGCGGATTTATCCATATTTCCATATTGTTTACCAAGTTGGTTACTGTAGCATCGTTATTGTATCCGGTTAATAATTTGTCAATAAGTCTGAGCATAAAAACAAACCCAGCAGTTTCGTCTCCGTGCATTGTGGATGTATAAAAGAATTCAGGTTCGTTTTCGGAAGAATCGGGATTGTCGGTTATTTTTACAACCAGAATCAAATGCCCGTTTTGAGAATAGCCTATTGTGTCTAATCTGCAAATGTCCGGATAATTTGCCGCAAAGTTTTGCATCATCTGAACATAAACATCGTAAGTAGGATAACGATCCCAGTTTGCCATTTCCGCAACTGTCGTTGCCATTGTTAAAACTTTAGCATTATTTGATTTATCTATAGGAATGAAGCTTATACCTGAATTTAAGAGATTCCCGTAATTTTGTTTATTGACATACGCATAAACAGAGTCTCCTTTAACAGCATCAACCGATATAAAAGTAGGGAGACTTTTTATTTGGCTTTTGTTTTCAATTTTGAACTTAAAATATAAGTCACCGTATTTGTTCAATAAAGTTTTGGCGTCTTGTCCTTTTGCAATAAATGCAAAGACAAGTGCGATTACTAAAAAAAAATTTCTTTTCATGACACGGAAATTAAGTGTTGTAAACCTATAAACTATTTATTACCTTTTATGGTTGCACAAATTTGATTTTGTTTTCATTCAGCAGTTTATTTATTTCTGCTGCCATTTGTGACAATCTGGGCACAAGAACCCTGTTTTCCAAGTTCATATGGTATTCAAGGTCTTTGCCAAGCCTGTAAAGTTTCGAAATTACTTGATAGTAAACTTTGTATTCCGTTAGTTCTGGAGTATATTTCAATAAAATGTTTTTCAGGTCGTTAAGTTTTTCCTGCGTGCCGTCTTCGTGTTGATCTACATATTCTTGTATGGAAAAGTTTTTAAATCCTTCAATAAATGATTTATTTGCTTCTCGAGTTTCCAGTATGTTATTTAATTCTTGTACGTACGGGAAGACCTGTTTTTCTTCGTATTCCATGTGTGCATAAAATTCTTCCAGGTATGTGTTGAAATAGTGTTCAATTATTTTTATGTTATTTTTTAATTTGGCTTTATCAATAAGTTTTGAAAACAAGTTTTTCAATTCGGGTATCTTTTCTTCTTTATAAAAATCGTGTGTTTCTTTCAAAAAATTGGTAATAAACTTAATATCGTAATTTAAAAATTGTGTATAATCTGAAAATTCAGGGTCAATGAAAGCTGAAAGCAAGTTTATTAAAAAATCTGTGTCTAAATTTATTTCTTGTGCAATCTGGTCTATCGTTTTTTCGCCGTAACCTGGCAAAATTTTAAGCCTTAACAGTACGGACAAAACCGTATAGTCTTCATTAATGATGTCAACAATTTTAGTTTTAGGATTTATTTTCAACATGTTTTTTTGTTTTTGAAGTTTTATAATAATTACAAATGTCTGTTAATCCACACTTGTCGCAAGCAGGATTTTTGCTTTTGCACACATACCTGCCGTGTAATATCAGCCAGTGATGTGCTTTAGGTAAAAGTTCTTTAGGGAATCCTTCCGACAGTTGTTTTTCCACACCAAGTGGTGTTTTTGCATTTGCCAAGCCGATTCTGTTTGCTACCCTGAACACATGAGTATCAACCGCAATAGCCGGTTTATCATAAATAATTGACACCAGAACATTTGCAGACTTCCTGCCAATTCCGGGCAATTTTTGCAAATCGTTTATGTTGTCGGGCAATTTACCGCCATACTCATTGATAAGCATCTGAGCTGCCTTAACCAAGTGTTTGGCTTTATTGTTAGGGTATGAACACGACTTAATCAGTTCAAAAACTTCTTGGGGAGATGCTTTGCTCAAAGATTCGGCATCGGGATACTTTTCAAAAAAAGCTGGAGTAATTTTATTTACCCTGACATCGGTACACTGGGCGGAAAGCATAACCGCCACCATAAGTTCATACGGGGTTTTGTAATGCAACTCCGTTTCGGGTGCCGGCATTGTTTTTTCAAAATATTCTACAACTTTTTTATATAATTGTTCTTTGATCATAATTAAAATAATCCGTAAAGTTCTGCATCAATTCTTTCAAGGATATATCCGAAATCTTTTTTGTTATCTATAAAATTGATATGATCAACATCTATAACGATGTGCTTACTTTTGTCATAAGTTTCTATCCAGTTGTTGTATTTTTCGTTGAGTTTTTTCAAGTATTCAATGCTAATGTTTTTTTCGTATTCACGTCCTCTTTTTTCTATTTGCCTTACCAATGTAGCAACGGATGCTTTAAGATAAATCAACAAATCCGGCGGGCTTACAAGTGAGCTGATAAGTTCGAACAGTTCCTTGTAATTTTCAAAGTCACGATGGCTCATAAGTCCCATTTCGTAAAGGTTCGGTGCAAAAATGTACGCATCTTCATAAATAGATCGGTCTTGAATTACGGTTTTGTTTGACTTTTGAATTTCCACAATTTGTTGGAACCGGGTGCGTAAAAAGAATATCTGAAGATTGAAAGACCATCTTTTCATATCCCTGTAGAAATCATCCAGATAAGGATTGTCATCTACATTTTCGAAGTGCGGTTCCCATTTGTAATGTTGTGCTAACAGTTTTGTCAGGGTGGTTTTACCAGCTCCGATGTTACCGGCTATAACTATGTGCATTTGTGAAAAATTTTAATAAGGATAATTCTTAACAAAGGTAACACAATATTGAATTAGTTGCCAATAACTACTTTTAGTTAATTTTCGAAGAAAAATAGAAATACCGAAAATAAGCTATAATGTGGTCGAATTTTATTGTTTACTTTTGAAAAAAATTAAAACATAAAATTATGGAAACTACAAAATTAAAAGGGAATACAGTAAATCTTACAGGACAACAAAGAAATATAGGAGATGCAGCTCCTGAAGTAAAAGTGATAAAAAATGACCTGAGTGAAAAAGTAATCGGTGGGGCAAAAGGTGTTGTTCAAATCATAGCCTTTGTACCGTCATTGGATACAGAAGTTTGTGCTACCGAAACAAGAAAATTCAATCAAAAAGTGGCAGATTTGGGTAATATAGATTTTACTATAGTGTCAATGGATTTGCCGTTTGCTCAAAGTAGGTTTTGTTCTACAGAAGGTATTGACAAAGTAGATGTAACATCCGATTTCAGAAACAAAGAAGCATCGGAAAGTTACGGCATGCTTATTGCAGACGGACCTTTGGCAGGATTGAGTGCCAGGGCTATCTTTATAATTGATAAAGACGGAAAAATTGCATACAAAGAAATTGTTCCTGAAATTACCGAAGAGCCGGATTATGACAAAGTTTTGAATTTTGTAAAATCAATGTAATTGCAATAAAATAAATCTTACTTTTAAGAAAGCCGCTTTTTAAGGGCGGCTTTTTTGTTGGAATTTATTTAATTTTTCTCAACAACAGTGAGATTCTGAAATAAAAGAGATACCGAAACAATAAGATTCTGAAACAAATAGAGATTCCGAAATAAATTCGGAATGACGTCTTCGGAATGACGTTTTCAGGTTGACATTCTGCGCTGCGTAATTACGTAGTTCGGCATAATCAGGTATAATATGAGTCTGTAATAAAGAAAGCGTAATAAGTTGCTATTTTATTTTTGAAAGTTATTGTTTCTATTTCAGACGGTGATTTTTTACTACTTTTGGTCTCTCCTATGCTAAACGAAAAACTATATACCGAATTTGTTAACAGCACAAGCCTGAACCTGACAAGCGGGCAAGATGAGGCATTGAAAAAAATTGCGGGATTTATTTCAGGTACGGGCGAAGGAATTTTTGCCCTGAAAGGCTATGCAGGTACGGGAAAAACTACCATTATCAGCATTCTGACAAGTGTTTTGGGGAAGTACGGTATGCCTGTAGTCTTGCTTGCACCTACAGGCATACCGTACTTCCCCAGAACATTTGTCAGAATGCTGATAATGGTAGTTTTTCCCG
>JALWKH010000282.1:7248-13601 GCA_026996635.1 Bacteroidales bacterium
TAGTCTTGCTTGCACCTACAGGAAGGGCTGCAAAGGTTATTTCGGATATTTCTGGCAAACCTGCCTATACCATTCACAAATACATTTACCGCAAAAATACTTCCCGCGGCTATGAAGGTAAGTTTGCATTGAACTTCAACAGATTGAAAAATGCCCTGTTCATTGTGGACGAGGCGTCGATGATTAGCATAAAAAACAGCGGGGAGAAAAACATTTTCGGGTCGGGGTCTTTGCTATCCGACTTGATAGAGTTTGTGTTTAACGAAAACGGAAATAAATTGCTGCTGGTTGGCGATAATGCACAGTTGCCGCCTGTGGGTGATGAATATGCTTACGCTTTGTCGGAAGATTACTTGAAAGGGTTCGGTTACGATACGGATAGTTTTGAGCTGACTGAGGTAACAAGGCAAGCCCTTGACTCGGGAATAATTGCAAATGCCACAAATGTCCGCAATGTTATAGCCGGCAACGCAGATAACCTCACACTGCAAACGGCAACAGATGTGATTGTGCCGGACAGAAGCGAAATATGGGAATTGATAGAAAGTGCTTACGGCAAAGACGGAAAGGAAGAAACAGTGATTATTACCGTGTCGAACAAAGCCGCAAACCAATACAACGCCACTATCCGCCGCAGGATTTTTGATTACGACGAAGAAATTACCGAAGGCGATATTCTTATGGTGGTAAAAAATAATTACTTGTGGACAGAAGGTATAAACGACATACCTTTTATTGCCAATGGTGATTTTGTGAGACTAAACAGGATTTATGGTTTTGAAGAAAGGTATGGTTTCCGGTTTGCCGATGTTTCGATTTCTTTACTTTATTATCCTGATATAGAATTGGATGTAAAGCTGATTTTGGATACATTGTATGCACCGTCACCGTCGTTGGGATACGATGAAAAAATGGAGTTTTACAATTTGCTGACGGAGGAAATTAAGGAAGAGAAAGGCAGCAGGATAAGCAAAAGAAAAATTTACGACTTGATAATGGAGAATCCTTATTTTAATGCTTTGGAGGTAAAATTCGCTTATGCCGTAACTTGCCACAAAGCACAAGGCGGACAATGGAACACGGTATTTGTGGACAGGGGACATTTCAACTTTGTGCCACACGATTCGTCATATTACCGCTGGCTTTATACCGCCCTTACGCGTGCCAAAGAACGGGTATATTTGATTAACTTTGACAAAGATATTAGCGGCAATGAGGGATTTTAAGCGGGAACTTGCAAGCAAACTCGTATATATTGACAACGGCTGGCGGGAGATATTGCCCCACAGCCTCGCAAGCCTTGATTATTCATACCTCAAATTTTTGAACGAAAACAATGATTATTTCCCTGACAGGAACACATTTTTGAATGCTTTTAAATATTTGAAACCCGGCGAGGTTAAACACATCCTTTTCGGGCAAGATCCGTATCCGCGAAAAGAAAGTGCAATAGGCGAAGCATTTATTGACGGTGCGGTAGAGTCGCTTTGGAGTGAAGACGGCGGTCTGTCAAAACAAGTGAACAGGGCTACAAGTCTGCGAAATATTATGAAAATGCTGCTGTACGCACACGGTTATCTAACCGGTGATTTTTCGCCTGAAGCCATAAAAAAAGTAAACAAAGAAGGACTTATCAAAAGCATTTTTGACTTGCGTGATAATTTTGTTGCCAACGGAGTGTTGCTGTTAAATGCCGCTTTGATTTTCACTTCGCCGAAAGACAGTGCTACCCACATAAAAAAATGGCAAGCATTTATCAGGTCATTGCTGAAACAATTGCCCGGTAACCCGACTTTGATACTGCTCGGCAATTTTGCAAAAAAGCATATCGGCAGACTTCCCGAAGCCAAGAAGTACCCGAAAGTCGAGTTTGAGCATCCGTTTAATTATTCATTTATTACATCAAAAGAAGTAGTGGAGTTTTTTAAGCCGATGAGGTTATTATTTGCCGTTGAAAGCAATTAAAATTAACCCACCTTAACTAATCCGTTCAAAAGTTTTTCGATCTCAGGCATGTATTTTTCCAATAAATTTTGAGCAGTGTAAGTAATAAATTGTACAGTGCCTTCCGGACTTGAATAATAATATCCGTAGTAGGAAACTTTTATTCCTTTTACCGTTCCGTTCATTTGCAGCAAGAGGACTTTTAAGCCGTTTACGTTCCGGTATTCTTCTTTTACTATTGTTAAATCGGGAGATAAAGATTTGCCGTTTTCTATAGCAATCAGTTTCAGCGATTCGAGCGGCACCTCAATTTTTTCAGTTATAATAACACAATATAAATCTCCGTCTCTCATTTGTAGTTCATATTCCGCGTAAGGGTTTATGGTAGCTTTTCTAAAAGACCAAACTTTGGGGTTAAGATAAAACCCGACATTGAGATTTTTGCTTTTCAACAAGAATGTAGAACTGTCGTCTTTTACAAATGCATTAGGGTTAGTTGGGATTTCTTCGGAAGGTATTTTTTCACCGTCTTTGTATTTCCATGTTCCGTCATCGTAGAGAATAACTTCTTTCCCTTCTTCGGTAATGGCTCTTTGTTGTGATTGGCTAAAAAAGGCAGCAAAGAAGCCCAGGAGAATTAAAAAAAATTTTTTCATAAAAACAGCATTTAATTTGCTTTCGCAAATTGAATTTCAGACAAATATAAAAAAAATTACATTTATGAGAAAATTAATATGTCCTTGAACCAGTTCCGGCACAATATATTTAACCACAAATTACACAATAGAGAGTCTTATAAATTTTCACTTTAGGGAAAACATATTCTTTCCAAAATCTGTTACTAACCAAAAAGGCGAATTAAGTTCCTATCTTATTATAATGAGTTCTAAGGCTAAAGCCGGTGTTGAATCGATTTTATTTTTACCCTACCTTAAAAGGCAGGGCTATTAAAAAATGGTTTTTTGGAATAAATGACAACCGGGCTAAAGCCCGTTTAATTACTTGTCACCCGCCTTAATCCCTCTACCAAAACATTAAAGAATCTGAAATGAAGAGATGCCGAAGATACTGAAACGATTGAGATTCTGAAACGATAAGATTCTGAAACAAATAGAGATTCCGAAATAAATTCGGAATGACGTTGTTCAGAATGACATCTTCGGTATGATTTTGTTCGGAAGGAATTAGGTTGGAATAAATCGTGTTACCGTCTATTGTATCGTGTGGTTATAAATTTATGCGATTGAATCGCAATAGATATACTATGCACGAAAAATTCGTGCAGTAGCGTGGCGACCAGCTATTACCGGGCAGTGGTTCATCTCAACAGGAACAAAAAGCGTGTAAACTAGCACCGTCTTTTAAGGCGGTGTTAAAATATTTACATTAAAATTTTTGGCTTTAGCCACAGAAACTTAATCACGATTTAATTTTCTAATGCGTAATTTGGTTTTTTTAATAATGTTTTTTCAGAAGCGTTTTTCTTATGACACACGGCTGTGTGTTACTACGAGTATCTAACTAATGGTTTTTGTTCTTTATGTCGAAAGACAAACCTGGTTTTCAGTGATTATGATTATATCGTTTCCAAATGGATTTTGCCGTGGCACAAACATTATCGGTATCTTTAATTTTTATGGTATGTAAAAATGACTTGTCATCTGTATCCGTTGGTTCGGATTTAGTTAGAGAAACGATAGTTTGTCCATAATGTGCTTCTGCAACAAACCTACCGTTTATCGAGTGTAAAAAATAATTGTCAAATATTTCATCAGGAACGGATTCTACTCCCCATTGTAAATACCTTATATTGTTTACATGTTTATTCATATCGGTGTCGTACTTGTTTATTTTAAATTCGGAGGTGTAATCGGGGATGTCTATAAGGTTAATTTTTTTAGATATGTTGTAATCAACACTTTTTTCATTACAGTAAGACCATTTTTCTTTAATATCGTCAAATATCGGTACAGGTCTTCTTTTTTCAATATCAAAGAAAACCCATAATCCTCTTGCTCTGCCTATTATGTTGTTGTTTTCATCATAAATAAGGTTTTCTCTAAATCCTTTAACGGTAGAATATTTGGATAGCCATGTCCGAATGGTTATTTTTTCTTTGTAAGCCGGATATCTGTTCATTTCCATGTATCCCGAAAATAAAACCCAACCAATGTTTTGTTTTTCTAATTCATACAGGCTGTAATTGATTGAATAGCAGTGGTCTGCCGCTGCTTCTTCCAAAAGGGTTAAAATTGTTGTTGGTGTAGCCACACCAAACTTATTCATTTCAAAATATCTTAATTCAAACTGTTTGTCAAAGTAGTTTTTCATAATATTTATAACAAATTAACTTTTATAACAAATTAACTCGATTTACTAATGTATTATTTTTTCACATATTTCAACTCAAGCATATTCATCGGATTAACCGAAAAGCCTATTACATCGGGATTCAAAAAATCAATTACTTCATCATAGTATAGCGGTACAACAGGAGCTTCGGCAATAATTATGCTGTCGAGCTTATAATATACGGCTTGCCGCAACGAATCATTAATCCCAGCAAAAAGAAGATTATATAAGCTATCGTATGTGGCATTATAAAAGTGTGTATAGTTTGGTCCGGCCGGTGAAAAATTGCCCGAATAAAATAGTGAGAAATAATTTTCAGGGTCGGGATAATCGGCAATCCAAGAACCACGGAAAAATTTTGTTTTTCCTTCTGCCACAAAACTACGGAAAGTCGGTCCGTTCAGTACATTTATTTTTATCCTTATTCCAATGCGTGAAAGGTCGTGTTGAATAAATTCGCATAAATCCAAGTAATCGGAAGTCGTAGCCAGTGTTATTTCTGGCAATCCTTTTCCGTGAGGATAACCTGCACTGTCCAAATAATCCATTGCCAAAAATTGGTCATACTCATAACCTTTAATCTTTGACGGGTCATAGCCCGGCATACCCCAAGGTACAAAACCGTGCAAAGCAGGTTCACCTACATTATTCCGCAAGTATTTCATCATTTTCACGCGATCAAAACCGTAGTTGATGGCTTTTCTGACATATTTGTTGAGCAAAACATTTTCACCTTGTGCAGAATCTAAATAAAAGCCAAGATATTCCGTGTTCAAATAATATTGACGGTACATTTTTATTTTTGTGCGGTAAAGAGGCTTAAGTTCACCATCGCGTGTCAATAGTTCATCTTTGTTGTTTGCAGTAACTCCCGAAATCAAATCTATATTACCTTGCAGAAACTCAAGGAATTCCGATTGCTTATCCGCTACAAATGTTACATCCACTGCATCAAGATAAGGCAACCTTGATCCGTTTGTGTCCCTCTCGAAATAATTGGGATTTTTTACCAATACAAGCTTTTCGCCTTCCTTCCAAGTAGCAAACATAAAAGGTCCTGTTCCTACCGGGTGTGACCTGAAATCTTTGCCGTAATGTTCAACAACCTCTTTGGGAACCACCGAGCAATACATTGTGGTAAGCAATCCCAACATGCCCGGGAACGGTCTTTTCAGGTAAATAATAAAAGTCGTGTCGTCCTTTGCTTCAAAACCGTTCGTGCCTTTTGTTTTATCCACTTCCGAAAAAATCCAACTGCCGGGAGATGCAACTTTGGGCGATAAAATCCTGTTGAAACTGTAAACAAAGTCTTTAGCTGTTACGGTGCGGGTAGAGTCTTTGCCGAAAAGAGGATTTTTGTGGAAATAAACATCATTCCGCAAGTGAAAAATATAAGTTCTGCCGCTATCCGCCACTTCCCAACTTTTAGCTATTGCCGACACTATGTTCATTTTGCTGTCTATCTGCACCAATCCGTTATACAATTGGTGGGTAGGCCAGATGTTGGTTTGTGTTTTGGCAAAAGCAGGGTCAAGCGAACTAATGCCTTTAGATTCGTTATACTTAAAGGCTTTTTTCTTTTCTTGCTGCGGCTTTGTGTTTACACAAGAACTCAAAAAAAGAATGCCCGGAATTAAAACAAGGCTAATATAACTTTTTAATTTCTTCCCAAACATTTTTATCGGGTTTTGCACCTATTGTTTCGGTTACTTTGCCCGCAAGATAAGACCCTATAGATCCGCATTTGTCCATAGAGAATCCTTTGGTCAAGCCGAACAAAAATCCCGCTGCATAAAAATCTCCCGCACCTGTGGTATCTACAGGATTTACTTTTATGGCAGGAACCTTATAAACTTTGCCGTCGTATTTTATCATAGAACCGTTTTCGCCGATTTTCACAACAGAAATTGTTACATCTTCGGCAATTTTATGCAGTGCTTCTTCGGGTTCAAGTCCGGTAAATGCTTTTGCTTCTTCTTCGTTGGCAAAAACTATATCGACATAATTTTTTATGATTTTTTCCAAAAATTCCTTTTTGTCTTCCACCACATTATAAC
>JALWKH010000283.1:0-2417 GCA_026996635.1 Bacteroidales bacterium
AGTCATTATTGATAAGTCAAAATCAATTCCCGATCCCGAGAAAAAACATTCAATGCTTTTATTGGCAAAAAAATATTTGCATAGATCCGTAAATATTCACCCGCGATATGTTGATGCCTTACTTTTGCTTGGCAATGCTTATTATGAAGACGGTCGTGAGATTGATTCTACTTGGGTGTATTACAAAAAGATTTTAAGGATAAATCCATATTATGATAAGATTTATTCGAATATGCGTGTAATGTTTGAGTATGAGAAAGATACGTTTAATATTGATAAAAAAATTGCAATAGCAAAGGATATAATTAAACTCCCGAAAGTACCCATTAAACAGAAAGCGTATTTTATGCACAAAGCAGGCAATTTTTACGGGCGTTTTAAGAATATGATTGACTCGTCGTTGTATTTTCTTACAATGTCTTATAAATTGGACAGTACAGAAGGCAGTTTATACAAGGATTTGGGAGTTGCTTACGGTTTAAAGGGGCTATTGGACAGTTCGGTTTATTTTACAAAAAAAGCCCTGGAGTATAATCCTAATGATGTGGGATTGTATTACAATTTAGGGGTAACTTACTACACTGCAGCCGTAAATGCTCAAAAAAACGGAAAGCCGGACTTGTATAAATTATATGCGAATAAAGCACAGCAGTATTTCGAGATGTTTAAAAGAAAGAAAAACAAAGTAGGAAAATAGTTATAAAAAGTATGACAGCATTTAAAAATATGTATTAATTTTGAGCCGGATTTTCGGGGTGTAGCGCAGCCCGGTTAGCGCGCTACGTTCGGGACGTAGAGGTCGTGAGTTCGAATCTCACCACCCCGACACACAAAA
This sequence comes from Bacteroidales bacterium, assembly GCA_026996635.1. GTDB lineage: Bacteria > Bacteroidota > Bacteroidia > Bacteroidales > JALTDM01 > JALTDM01. The sequence goes on from JALWKH010000283.1 coordinate 836, forward strand.
AGCCCAATCATTTCGGTTGGGCTTTTTTATTTTTATGCCTTATTTGACTTTTGTCCTATTAAAAAAAGCCGCTCATTGGCGGCTTTTTTTCTTCTTAATACTCGTCTTCATTAAAGAAGAAATCCTCTTTTGTAGGATAATCAGGCCAAATGTCTTCGATACTTTCATACACTTCGCCTTCGTCTTCAAGTTCTTGCAGGTTTTCAATAACTTCCAACGGTGCTCCCGATCTGATAGCATAATCTATCAGTTCGTCTTTTGTTGCAGGCCAGGGAGCATCTTCCAACTTGGAAGCTAATTCTAATGTCCAATACATAGGCGAAATTTTTGGTTAAACTTAAAAAAGTTGTGCAAAAATAATCTATTTTTTTAAATAGCAAATATTTTTACGTAGATTGATACGATGTTATTATCAAAAAGGTTGCATACTGTTTAGCCTTTTTTATTATTTTTTGGCTTAATGATGTCAAAATTTGTGTATTCAACCAGAATATCCGGAATTTTAATGCCTACGCTTGTTTGATAATTTTCCAAAATTGCAGCAATAATTCTAGGTAGAGCCAATGCACTACCGTTTAATGTATGCGCTTGGACTTTCTTTTTGTCTTTTGTCTTGATCCTTAATTTTAATCTGTTGGCTTGGAAAGTCTCAAAATTGGAAACAGAGCTTACTTCCAACCATTTGTCTTGTCCCGGGCTGTAAACTTCAAAGTCGTAAGTTAGGGCAGATGTGAAACTTAAATCTCCACCACAAAGTTTGACTATCCTGTACGGAAGCCCGAGTTTTATTAACAAGCCTTCCACATATTTTACCATTTCGTTCAGTACATCGTAAGACTTGTCGGGATGAGCTATTTGAACTATTTCAACTTTGTCGAATTGATGTACACGGTTCAAACCTTTAACGTCTTTTCCGTATGAACCTGCTTCCCGTCTGAAGCAAGGAGTATATGCAGTCAGTTTTATTGGCAAATCTTTTTCATCTATAATTGAATCACGGTAGATGTTGGTAAGAGGAACTTCAGCCGTAGGTACCAGGTAGAAATTATCTTGTGTTATGTGATACATTTGTCCTTCTTTATCAGGGAGTTGACCTGTTCCGAATGCTGTGTCTTCGTTAACTAAATATGGTGGTATAAATTCTTTGTATCCTTCTTTTTTGGCTTCGTCGAGGAAGAAGTTGATAAGTGCACGGACAAGGACAGCTCCGTCATTCATAAACACCGGAAAACCCGAACCTGTGAGCTTACTTCCTACCTCAAAATCAATAAGGTCGTATTTTTTTGCCAATTCCCAATGCGGAAGAACTTTTTGAGGTAAGTCTTTTTTTATTTTATTTTCTTTAACTATTTCATTATCTTTTTCGGATGTGCCGGCAGGTACGCTTTCGTGGGGTAAGTTTGGAAGTTTTAATATAAGTTCAAAAATTTCTTTTTCGATTTTATTAAGTTCGTCGGAGAGTTGTTTGTTTTTTTCTTTTATGGTGGTTGTTTGTGCTTTTAATTTTTCGGCTTCTTCTTTTTGCCCGGACTTATACAGGTCACCTATTTTTTTTGATATAGAATTTATTTCCGCATTATTG
>JALWKH010000283.1:2427-3348 GCA_026996635.1 Bacteroidales bacterium
ACAATAGGCTTAGCGTCGAAGTTTTTTATTTTTAACCTTTCTATAACAAAATCAGGATTTTCCTTGATGAATTTTCTATTAATCATACCGTTTTAATTTTGTGCCAAACATACAACAAAATATTTTAAGTGAAATATCGGTATGATAAAAATTTATTACCTTTGAAAAAATTTTAAAAACAGGCACGACTATGAAAGTATATAAGACAAAAGAAATCAGAAATGTCGCTCTTTTAGGTAACAGTGGTTCCGGTAAAACTACTTTTGCGGAATGTATGATGTACAATGGCGGAGTTATTGACAGAATGGGAAGTATAGGTAATAAAAATACCGTTTCGGATTTTAAACCCATTGAACACGAAAATGAAATTTCGGTTTTTTCTTCATTACTTTATACAGAATTTAACAAGCATAAAATTAATGTGTTGGATAATCCCGGTGCCGATGATTTTATAGGGCAACTTATCCCATCTTTACGTGCTTCCGAACTTGCTTTGATGCTTATTAATGCACAAAACGGTGTTGAAGTTGGTACTGAAATTCAAGCAAGGTATGCACGCCAATGGAACCTACCGATGGTTTTTGTTATTAACCAACTCGATCACGAAAAAGCAAACTTCCAAAATTCTATCGAAACCCTTAAAATGAGATTTGGCGGGAAGGTGGTAATTGCACAATATCCCGTAAATCCGGGAAATGATTTTGATGCAATTATCGATGTGATAACAATGAAAATGTATAAATACTCTCCTGATAAAAAAGAACCTGAAATTCTGGATATTCCAGAGTCAGAATTGGACAGGGCAAAAGAATACCAACAAGAACTTATCGAAAAAGCTGCCGAAAATGATGAAGAATTAATGGAAATCTTCTTTGAAAATGATACACTTACCGAAGACGAAATGAGAAAGGGGCTTAAAGA
>JALWKH010000284.1:0-2148 GCA_026996635.1 Bacteroidales bacterium
ATTCAATTTTAAGTTGCCATGAAAAGAACGATACTTATTTTTATATTTCTTCTGTCTGCAATCTATGTGTTTCCACAGGGAAAGGGAAAGAGAATAACACACCTGTCACAAGAGGAAAGCCAATTTTTCGAGGATTTGTCAGACTATATGGAGCGTGGAGAGAGGAGGAAACAAGCCAAGGAATTGATTGAGAAGTTTAAAAATGTAGTTCAAAATTCAGGATATTATGATAACCTCAGAAAAGAAAATATTTTCCGTATAGCAAATGATTTGTTGTCCAAAAAAAGAGCTTTGTCGTATCCACATTTTTTCAATTTGCTTAATACTCTTATTGCTTTTGCCGAAACTAAAGAGTCGCAGGAGAACTATGTAGAGTGGGAAAAGTTTATGCTGGATTTGGTAAGTTCCCGTAAGATTAGTCTTAATAAGATAAATACATTTGTCAAGAATACTTATAATTTGCTTGAGGATAAATCTATATGGAAAAGTAAGTCAATCACTTGGAAAGTATCAACAGACTCTTACAAATTTTCCTATTCAGGCAAGAATTTTTCAATTTATTTCCCTTCTACCGACCTTACCGGATATGCAAAAGGAGACAGCACAAAAATTTATAAGACAAGTGGCTATTATTATCCCTTAAAAAGGATTTGGAAAGGGCAAAAAGGAATTGTTTCGTGGGAAAAATGCGGTTTGCCAAGAGATAGTATATATGCCGAACTGAATTCATATAGTTTTGATGTAAAAAAATCATCATACAAAGCTGACAGTGTAGCATTATATTACCCCAAATTCTTTAAACGCAAGATTTATGGGGCGATTGAGGATAAGATTGTCCATGTAACCAAAAGCAAACCTTCTTCATATCCTAAATTTTCTTCATACCAAAAGGTGTTTGTAATAAAAAACATCTTCAAAGGTGTAGATTTCCAAGGAGGAATGACATTATACGGAGCCAAAATTCATGGTAGCGGTGATAAGCACAACAAGGCAAAGATCTTTTTTTACTATAAGGATACACTTAGAATTTTTGTGCGTTCAGTGTTATTTATTTTAAAACCCAAAGAAATTATATCAAGACATGCGGAAGTGTCATTCTATATTGGTAAAGACTCAATTTACCATCCATCGCTAATTTTTAAGTATAACGACAAGAAAAAGTTGGTGCAATTTATTCGTGACGGCAAAGGGCTGACAAGAACTCCTTATTTGGATACATATCATAAGCTGTATATGGATGTTAATCTGGTGAGTTGGAATATCGGAACGCCTAAATTGGATTTCGGAGTGGTGGCAGGTTCAACGCAGAAGACAGCAATGTTCAAGTCAGTGGACTATTTCAGTATGCGAGATTTTATGAATTTGCAAGTGATGGATATGGACAATCCGTTGGTGTTGATAAGAAGGTTTGCAAGGCAGATGCATTCCGATATTTTTTATGATACCGAGTTTGCAAATTTTATGAGATTATCTATACCCGACACACGTCATTACCTTTTGAATGTTGCATACAAAGGGTTTATCAGGTATGATATAGAATCGGGAATGGTAGTAGTGGAAAAGAGGCTCTACGATTATTTGAAAGCAAGTACGGGTGAAAAAGATTATGATGTGATCGAAATATCATCTAATGTAAAAGAAGGTAAAAATGCCGAATTGAGCTTGTTGAACAATTTTATGAAGATTCACGGAGTGATGCAAATATTTCTTAGTGATTCACAAGATGTTGCAATTTTTCCGGCTGGTGGCGATATTGTGATGAAACGAAACCGTGATTTTGATTTTAACGGTAAGGTAAGAGCCGGTAAGATGCTGTTTGTAGGTTCAAATTTCAACTTTTTTTATGATGTGTTTAAAATCAAGTTGACAGATATCAAGTATGTAAAAATACAAGTAAGAGGCGATCAAGTAGATAAAAACGGTATGCCTATACCTGTAATACTGAGGAATAAATTGGAAAACACTACCGGTGAATTGCTAATTGATTATCCGCAGAATAAATCCGGTGTACGGAAAAGGGACTTTCCGCAGTACCCGATATTCAAAGCTATGGAAGATGCTTTTGTGTATTACGACAGCAAAAAAATCTTCGGTGGAGTTTACAGACGTGATAAGTTTTATTTCCAAGTTTATCCGTTCGAAATGGAT
>JALWKH010000284.1:2158-3294 GCA_026996635.1 Bacteroidales bacterium
TATGCCGACTTACGGCAGGAAGACCAAATTTACAAATAAGATAAAGCTTAGTAATCAAGGTCTTAGGGGTGACGGAACATTTGATTACCTTACATCCACTACAATATCAAAAGATTTTCAGTTTTTCCCTGATTCGATGAATACTCTAGCCGATGAATTTATAAACAAGAAACAAGAAAGCGGTGTTGAATATCCGTCTGTTCACGGTGAAAAAATCAATATACATTACATGCCTTATGAAGATATGCTGATTGCATCTACAACCGAAAAAGATTTTGACATGCTTGATAAGCAGGCAACACTTAAAGGTCGCTTGATTTTAACTCCTTCCGGATTGCGTGGTAGTGGAAAAATGGAATTCAGCAAAGCCCAACTTTTCTCAAAAAAATTTACATACAAGGCAAATATAATTGATGCGGATACCTCAAACTTTAATCTCAAAGCATTACAAGAAAGTGAATTTGCGTTTAAGACAACCAATGTAAATTCACATATCGACTTTATTGAACGTAAAGGATTGTTCAAATCTAACGGAGAGGCATCCTTGATAGAATTCCCGCAAAACAAATATGTATGTTATATGGATCAGTTTACCTGGTACATGGATCAGGATGCAATAGAAATGAGTGCCAGCAAGCAAGCTCTTTCCGAAAGGCTTAAAGGTGTAGATACTACAGCGCTTAGTCAGACTGAGTTGGAAGACCTCAAATTGGAAGGAACAGAATTTATATCTGTTCATCCACGTCAGGATTCTTTAAAATTCAAAGCTCCCAGGGCTAAATATGATTTGAAGCAAAAAATCATTACTGCAGAAGATGTTAAGTGGATTAGGGTAGGGGATGCAACAGTATTTCCGGGTGACGGCACGGTTGTGATTAAGAAAAATGCCAAGATGCAAACGCTTGAAAATTCAAAGATTGTGGCAAACAATGTGACAAAGTACCATACAATATATAACTGTAGGACAAACATATACGGTCGCAGGGATTATGTGTCCAGCGGTGACTATGATTATATAGATGAAAACGGACAAAAAGAAAAGATTCACTTTGATATGATAAGTCTTGACACAGCTTATCAAACATATGCAAAAGGTAAAATAGGAATAACGGATAATTTCACTTTGAGTCCGCAAT
>JALWKH010000285.1 GCA_026996635.1 Bacteroidales bacterium
TAAGTTGATGAAATGTGATTGGCTTTTTATTATTTCATTTAATTCCTGTTGGTATTCGGTAAGATTTTGGAGGTTTTTAATCATTACTTCTACTATATCAAAAAGGTTGAAAAGCATTGTGGTAGAGCCGTTTATCCTGTCGCCGGCAATTTTTAGCAGTTCTGCCGAAAATTTGTTATCTTTGTTCATAAACACAGTTTTTTGTAAAGGTATAAAAAATGAAAAAAATAATCTTAACTCTTGGTTTTATTCTTGCCGTTTTTATGACGCAAGCCCAAAAGATTTTTAAAACAAAATACGATTACCAAGCGGATATTAAAGTCTATGTAGTTGACCACGAGTATCAAGCCGACCTCAAAGTTTATGTGGTGGATTATGATTACCAAGCTAAAGGAAACGAAGGTAAATGGTATTTTGTGAAATATGAGTATCAGGCTGATAAAAAAGTGTATTTTGTTGAACACGAATATCAAGCCGATTTGAAGATATACTTTGTGGATCACGAATACCAAGCGGGCTGGGTGAACAAGCAAAAACAGTATCTGCTGTATTGAAAATTTGGCTACCTTTGGCAACCAAAATTTAAGGAATTATGGCTTTGAAATGTGGTATCGTAGGGTTGCCGAATGTTGGTAAATCCACACTTTTTAACAGCATGAGCAATGCAAAGGCACAAGCTGCCAACTATCCATTTTGCACAATAGAACCGAATGTGGGAATGATTTCGGTGCCTGACAAGCGTTTGGAAGAACTTGCCCGGCTGGTAAATCCTGCTCAAATTGTGCCTGCTACTGTAGAAATTGTTGATATTGCGGGTTTGGTGCGTGGTGCAAGCAAGGGCGAAGGTTTGGGGAATAAATTTTTGAGTCACATTAGCGAAACCGATGCCATAATTCATGTAATCAGGTGTTTTGAAGACGAAAACATATCTCATGTGGACGGCAGTATAAATCCGGTCAGGGATAAGGAGACGATAGAAACGGAGCTGATGCTCAAAGATTTGGAAACTGTAACCAACAGACTTGATAAGTTGGTAAAGCGAGCCACAACGGGAAAAGATAAGGAAGCAATCAAAGCCGTAGAATTGTTGAAAAAATATAAGGAAGTGCTTGAACAAGGCAAGCCTGCCAGAACTGTGACGCTTGATAATGAAGAAGATATAAAACTTGCAAAAACTTTTCAGTTATTGACAAACAAGCCTGTGCTGTATGTGTGCAATGTGGATGCCGCATCTGTAAAAGACGGTAACGAATACACCAAAATGCTTGCCGAAGCCATAAAAGACGAAAACGCCGAAATGCTTATAATTGATGCGGCGACAGAAGCTGAACTTGCCGAATTTGAGGACTACGAAGACAAAAAGATGTTTTTGGATGAGTTGGGTTTGGACGAGCCCGTGCTAAACAGATTGATAAGAAAGGCTTATGAACTGTTGGGGCTTAAAACATATTTTACTGCCGGGCCTAAGGAAGTAAAAGCTTGGACTTTCAAAGACGGTATGACCGCTCCGCAATGTGCAGGCATAATCCACTCCGATTTTGAGCGTGGTTTTATCCGTGCAGAAGTAATTAAATATGAAGATTTTATCAAATACGGTTCGGAACAAGCGTGCCGTGAAGCCGGTAAAATTCACATAGAAGGTAAGGATTATGTGGTGCAAGACGGGGATATAATGCACTTTAGGTTTAATGTGTAAGGGAGATAGTTGTTAATTATTAGTGGTTAGTTATTGGTTAAGCGGACTTTAGTCCGATTATGTTTTATTCAAAATACCATATTTATGATTAGCCCCGTCATTTATGGCGGGGAATAAAATGAATAAAAAAACGGTTGGCTTTAGCCTTAGCTTTAATTGTTCTTTGTCATTCGATACAAAAAACCAAAAATCTCGGTCAAAATGATGTTTGTAGAGACATACGGCTATCTTCCATTGCAATAAAAATCACCTTTTCACAATCTTAAAAATCCTGCTGTAATTGCTGCCTTCTGTTTTCACTTTTACTACTAAATTTTGCGGCGGTATGCCTGAAAGGTTAATGTGTTTTTTTGTTGATTTCAGCAATAGTTTGCCTTGTGAATTATAAATTTCTGTAGTTGTTTTTTTATTGCAATCAATATTCAAAATGTCTGTAGCAGGGTTCGGATAAACGGAAATATTGCCGTTGAATGAAATGTAGTTTGACGAATTAAACAAGTTATTGAATAGCACCTGAATACTGTCGGCTTCGTTTGTAAGTTCTTCTAAACTGTTTGCCGCCAAATATGCAAACCACAAAGTAATCGTATCACCTTGAGACATACTGTACGGACCTGCCGAAACGGTTTGTGCCACATCATTGCCCGATCCTGATCCTGCTTGGTATCTGTCGGAAATCATACTTTCGTATTTTTCGCTTTTGCTGTAGCCGTCTATCAACACTATTTGGTTTTGGGCATCTTGAATGTTATCAAACGAATAGCAATGAACTTGTGAGGCATTTATGAACTTAACTCCTGCATAAACATTATCGTCGGCATTGTAGTATGTGTAAGCAAGTTTCCGGTTTTCGTCATAATCGGCAAAATTCAACGAATAATCAATTATATCCCAGTCTGTAAAAATCCCGAAAAACAAACTGTCGTAAGAAATAATAGTGTCGTTTACTATTGTGATCTTAAAAATCAAAGAATTGTGCAGGTTGTCAAAAGCATACACATCTTGCAAAAACTTAAAGCCCAACCTGTTGGTGTCACCGCGCGAATCATCAAACATAGAAGAGTAGTGGTACGGGGTTATATCCGCAGGAATGCTATCGGCTTTTTGTAATGCATAAAAATTATTTTGTCCCCTTACCGCATCGCAAATTTTTTGCCTTGTGCCGATTATGTATCCGCTTTCGTAAAATAATGATTCCCCGTAATTTTTATACAGAAAACCTATTCCTTGAAGCGGCGAGAAACTATTAAAACCTGTTCTACCATAGGCTGTTACAGTGGTGGAAATATTGTTTGGGCGTATGTTTAAATAAGATGGCGAAAGTATCACTCTTTTGTAATAATGTTCTTCGTAATCTTTTGCAGTGTCAATAAAAGTGAATTTTATATCGGCAACACTTTCGTAAGGGCAGTTTTCATCTACTATTGCCTTGAATTGATAACCTGTTTGTATTTGCTGGTATTGATTTAGAATGCCTATGTAAAGCGAGTCGGAAATAAAGTTCAGGTATTCATTTGCGGAACTGATTTTTAAATAAAGATTGGAAGTGGGAACAAGGTAGTTGGTTAAATCGAGGGAAATATACATTGTGTCGCCGG
>JALWKH010000286.1 GCA_026996635.1 Bacteroidales bacterium
TATGGAAAAATACTCTCTGAAACCCGAAGAGGTTCTGTATATGGGCGACGATATTCCCGACCTTAATGCAATGAAGCAAGTCGGCATTCCGGTTTGCCCCGCCGATGCGGCAGAAGAGATTAAAGCCGTTTCGCTTTACATATCGGATAAGAAAGGCGGCGAAGGTTGTGTTCGTGATGTGGTGGAACAAGTCCTTCGTGCAAAAGGTGAATGGCTGAACGATGAAGATTTGATTTGGTAATTTTAAAACATAAAAAAGTATGATTTCTTACCTAAAAATAATACGCCCTTTAAACCTTCTCATCATTGCAGCCACTATGTATTTGATGAGGTACTGCGTAATAAATTCTTTTTTGGCATACAACAATATGAGCCTTCAAGTTAGCAATCTTGATTTCTTATTGTTAGTCTTGGCAACAGTCTTCATAGCTGCGGGCGGATATGTAGTAAATGACTATTACGATATGAGATCCGATATGGTAAATAAAGATTGCAAGAGTCAAATAGTCGGAATGTCTATCACTTTGAAAGATGCAATGCGTTACTACATTATCCTGACTTTCGCCGGATTTATACTTGGTACTTGGTTTGCTTTCAGAATGGGGAATTGGAATTATGCCACATTGTTTTTGCTCATAGGCGGTTTGCTGTGGTTTTACTCCACCACCTACAAAGCTATGGTTTTTGTCGGCAACTTGCTTGTCAGCACATTGGTTGCATTGGTTCCGTTACTTGTCGTGCTGTTTGAAATGATAAAATTCAAAGAAACATCGGAACAACTTTTAAAAAGCGGTGAAGTAAATTATATGCCGATTTTTTATTTTGTAGCCGGATTTGCTGCTTTTGCTTTTATCACGACTTTTATCCGGGAAATAATAAAAGACATTGAAGATTTGGAAGGCGACAAAAAAACCGATAAAAAAACTTTTCCTGTAGTTGCAGGAGTAAGGCCAGCTAAATACTTGGCTGCAGCACTGATTACTTTGGAGATAGCTGCATTGTATTTTGTTTATTTCAAGTACTTACAAGATAATTATTCGTTGTATTATTTCAGTTTGGCAATAGCACTTCCGCTTCTGGCAGCTTTTATCAAAACTATTAAAACAAGTGACATAAAAAAATTTAAAAGCGTTTCAACTTTACTTAAAGTAACAATGATTACCGGACTTGGTTATTCTCTAATTATTTGCATTCAGTTATCATAAGAAACACTATCAATCTATAAAAAAATATATAAGCCGATTTTTATCATTTTTTCTTCACCTTTTATTTTTTTAAATTGCATAACAAACTTTAATAAAAAACTACAAGTATGAAAAGAATCATTCTCTTATTATCAGTAATCTCAACAATTACTTTTTTAAGAGGTTACTCTCAAGAATGTTATACTTTTTATGATCAACAATTTGTTGATTCATTAGCTACAATCCATGCAAGTGCCGGTGGACCGGTAATCGACTCTACTATCTGGCAAATTACAAAACTGGACAACAGCCTTGACACTAGTTTTGTTCAATTTCCGGGTGATTATGAAGATGTCGTTTATTTTATGTATCAAGAATCAGGGCATTATATAGTATCAGCAACAATTTATTATAACCAGGGGGATTTTTGCAATGTAACAGACACTTTCTTTTTCGGCCCCAAATACCAAGCAGATATTTCATATGAAATTGCAGATGATACTCTGTATATATTTGCATACGACAACTCAAGTCCCGACACTGTCGTTGACGAATCACAACTATGGATTATTACAGACTTAAATACTTTGGAAACAATTGACTCAACAACAGACGCTTATACAACATTTGCCCTGCCTGTGACTTGTACATCAAATTATAGAATTCAAGTATTTTTATACCACAACAATCAATATACTTACGAATACGAAGCAGGTTACGGAGACACCACAATAACAATAAATCCTTTAGAAGCATTTTATTATGTAACGGATGCTACCGACAATACAAACTGTAACGGTTCTATTTTTATTGATGTCAATGGCGGAAGCCAACAATATAGTTTTCAGTGGTCAAATACAGGAACAGGTTCAAATATGATTGAATCGGCTTGCCCCGGAACTTACTCCGTTACAATAAATGACGTAAACATAAGTGATACAAACAATTGCTCTGTTGTTCTTGATAATATTTATGTAGGACTTTCAGATTCACTCATTCAATATGTTGACACACAAGTACACGTTTTAGACACATGCATATATCTTGCAGATTTTGACACTGTGTATATTTCTAATATTGAATTTATTTCTGAAACGGAATTTATAGCAAACTGGATTTTTGTTTCAGGAACAGACACTTTAAACATTGATGAATATTATATCTTTTCCGACCCCGGATATTATTGGCTTATCATTGGATTTAACTGCGACAATAATTTTACAAAAGCAGTTCATTCATACGGCAGAAGCGTATATGTTGACCCGACAATCACATCAAGTGAGAACCTCAGTATTGCAAAAGCAACTGTTTGGCCAAATCCTATTAAAGATGTGGTAAACATTACCCTATTCGCAAACTTACCTACCAAAGGAAACATTAGTATAATAGATAACACGGGAAAAATAGTACTAACCAAACAAATCTCAATATCTAAAGGAAATAATTATTACAAATTAAACACTTCATCATTCAATAGAGGCATATACATTTTAAGCATTACAACAAATGACGAGAAAATTTGGAATACTAAGATTATAAAGTAGTCTTCCCCTAAAAGCTAAAATCCTAAGCCGGCTTTTGCCGGCTTTTTTATTTCCAATAAAACCATGGTAACTAAATTCTTTATATATTTGCTTTCCCCTTGAATACAAGAAACGATAATGTTTTTTCTAAACATAAACAGGCCTGTAATTTTAGCCTCCGCCTCACCGAGACGAAGAGAACTTTTGTCAAAGATGTTAAACAACTCTCCGTATTTACAATTCATTTCTCCACAAACAGAAGAAAAAATTCCGCCTGAACTAAACCCGGAAAATGTGGCTGCATACTTGTCCGAACACAAACTAAAACAAATACTTCCAAATGTACAAGGTCTTGTCATTACTGCCGATACAATAGTAATAGCAAATGGAAAAATCCTCGGCAAACCGAAAACACAAGAAGAAGCACAGGATTTTTTGACCATGCTTTCGGGGAACACACACTTTGTAATAAGTGCTTTTAGCCTTGGTGACGAAACAGGTATTTTGACTACGGTAAGTGACAAAACTGAAGTTAGATTTTGCAACTTGAGTGATGATGAGATAAATTATTATAT
>JALWKH010000287.1 GCA_026996635.1 Bacteroidales bacterium
TGGAACTTCCGAAAAGGTAAGAGCTGCTGTAAAAGAAGAAATTTTGAAGCGTGGTGTAAATGTTGAGTTTGATGTTGCTTCTAATCCTGAGTTTCTCAAAGAAGGCGATGCAATAAACGACTTTATGAAGCCCGACAGAATTGTAGTGGGTATTGACAACGACAGGGCAAAAAAGATTATGCAACGCTTGTATCATCCGTTTGTGCTCAACGGACACCCGATTTTGTTTATGGATATACCGTCTGCGGAAATGACCAAATATGCGGCAAATGCAATGCTCGCTACCCGTATCAGCTTTATGAACGATTTGGCGGTATTGTGCGAAAGGGTAGGTGCGGATATAAATTGGGTAAGAAAAGGTATAGGCAGTGACCCTAGAATAGGACCGAAATTCCTCTATGCTGGTACAGGCTACGGCGGTTCGTGTTTCCCTAAAGATGTTAAGGCATTAATTAAAACTTCCGAAGAACACAACCACCCGCTTGAAATACTCAAAGCCGTAGAAGATGTAAACGAAAGACAAAAAAGCATTCTTGTAAACAAATTGATAGACCATTACGGAGACAAAGAAAAAGTAAAAGGAAAAACATTTGCCGTTTGGGGATTGTCTTTCAAGCCCAATACCGATGATATGAGGGAAGCTCCTTCCATCGTGATTATCAATAAATTGCTGGAGCTCGGTGCAACCGTTAAGGCGTACGACCCTGTTGCAATGGATGAGGCAAAAAGGATTTTCGGAGATAAGATTTATTATGCTGAGGATCAATATGATGCGGCAGAAGGCTCGGACGGTTTGTTCATAGTAACCGAGTGGAACGAGTTTCGTCTGCCGGACTTTAAAAAGTTAAAGTCCATTATGAAAGAAAACATAATTTTTGACGGCAGGAATATTTTTGAACTCGACTTGATGAAAGACAAGGGCTTTATTTATTACAGCATAGGCAGAAAAACAATTTACGGATAATGGAAAAACGAAAAACAATATTGGTAACCGGTGGTGCGGGTTTTATAGGCAGCCACTTGTGTGAAAGGCTTTTGGACCAAGGTCATTATGTTATTGCGTTGGATAATTTTTTTAGCGGTAGCAAAGACAATGTGCTTCATTTGATGGATAACCACCGCTTTGAGTTGGTTAGGCACGATGTTACGATGCCCTATTTTGCCGAAGTGGATGAAATTTACAACTTGGCTTGTCCGGCTTCACCCGTGCATTACCAATACAATCCCATCAAGACCATAAAAACTTCCGTGATGGGTGCCATAAATATGCTCGGTCTTGCCAAGAGGGTAAAGGCTCGAATTATGCAGGCATCTACAAGTGAAGTTTACGGCGACCCTACCGTTCATCCGCAACCGGAAACTTATTGGGGCAATGTAAACCCTATAGGTCCGAGGTCCTGTTACGACGAAGGGAAAAGATGTGCGGAATCTTTGTTTGTAAATTACCATAAGCAAAATGGCGTTGACATAAAAATTATCAGGATTTTTAATACTTACGGACCGCGGATGCGACCTGACGACGGCAGGGTGGTTTCTAATTTTATTGTGCAAGCACTCAGGGGAGAAGACCTTACCGTTTATGGCGACGGAACACAAACCCGAAGTTTCCAGTATGTGGACGATTTGATAGACGGAATGCTCAAAATGATGGAAACGGAAGATTTTACGGGTCCGGTAAATATTGGTAATCCGGGGGAATTCAAAATAATTGAACTTGCGGAAATGGTTTTGAGAATGACAGGTTCCAAGTCAAAAATAGTTTTCAAGCCGCTACCGAAAGATGACCCGATTCAAAGAAAACCCGATATATCGCTGGCAAAAGAAAAACTTGGTTGGGAACCGAAAATTCCATTGGAAGAAGGTTTGAAGAGGACAATTGAGTATTTCAAGAAGACGGTTTTGTGATAATGGTTAATAAATTATAAAATTAAAATAATCTAATTATAAACTTTCACCCACCTTCATACTCTCCCGAAACAAGTTCGGGACAGGCTCTCAAGGGAGGAAACAAACTTCTCACCTTGAGGGGAGATACAGAGGGGTGATAAGAAAAATAAAAAGAAACTATGAAAGGAATAATTTTAGCAGGCGGAGCAGGAACAAGGTTACACCCGGTCACCAAAGTGATTTCCAAGCAAATTTTGCCTGTTTACGATAAACCGATGATTTATTACCCGCTTTCTACATTGATGCTTGCGGGGATAAGGGATATTTTGATAATTTCTACTCCGAGGGATATAAAGTTTTACGAAGAATTGCTGGGAGACGGATCATTTGTCGGACTCAACATTTCTTACGCCGTTCAGCCTAAACCCGAAGGACTTGCACAAGCGTTTCTTATTGGCGAAGACTTTATCGGAAACGATACATCTTGCTTGGTGCTCGGCGACAATATTTTTTACGGGCATAATTTGCCGAAGTTGTTGCAAGAGGCTTCACAGCTTGAAGAAGGTGCTACGGTTTTCGGTTATTATGTGAATGACCCGCAGAGGTACGGAGTTGCCGAATTTGACGAAAACGGTAAGGTTATAAGTTTGGAAGAAAAACCGAAAAATCCCAAATCCAATTGGGCGGTAACAGGACTTTATTTTTACGACAACACAGTGGTTGAAAAAGCAAAATCACTTAAGCCGTCAGCAAGGGGCGAATTGGAGATAACCGACTTGAACAAGCTTTATTTGGAAGAAGGCAAATTGAATGTGAAACTGCTCGGACGGGGTTTTGCTTGGCTAGACACAGGCACGCAATACAGCTTGTTACAGGCATCGAACTTTATTGCAACAATAGAAGAACGGCAAGGACTTAAAATTTCTTGCATAGAAGAAATTGCTTACAAAAAAGGTTTTATAACCAAAGATCAACTTTTGTCAATTGCCGAAAGTCTTAAAAACAGTACTTACGGGCAATATTTGTTCAAAATTGCGGAATTGTAATATTAATTTATATGAAAGTGATAAAAACACCTATAGAAGGTTTGTTGATTGTAGAACCGAGAGTGTTTAAGGATAACAGAGGTTATTTTTTTGAGAGTTACAACAAAAAGTTGTATGGAGCCAATGGCATAAAAGATGATTTTGTGCAAGACAACCAGTCTTTTTCGTCTTACGGTGTGATTCGCGGGCTACATTACCAACTTAATCCTTTTGCCCAGTCAAAACTTGTGCGAGTATTGCAAGGAAAAATTTTTGATGTAGCGGTTGATTTGAGGAAAGATTCAAAAACATTCGGCAAGTGGTTTGGAGTAGAACTCAGTGCCGAAAATTTCCGACAATTGTAT